>JAOPZO010000291.1 GCA_025964065.1 Solirubrobacterales bacterium
GGGGAGCGCGGCGGGCGCAGCGGCCTGCAGCGCGACAGCTACGACCTGGCCGACGCCGCCGTCGCGCGTGCGACCGGCCGCGGCACGACGGACTGCGGTGTCCGCGTGCGGGCGAGCGGCGCGTGGAGCGGCGAGGGCATCGGCGTCGTCGAGACCGCGGTGGCGCGGGACCACGTGGCCTACGGCGGGCAGCTGGTGCGCTGATGCTGAACCCCGTGACGCCCGCGGAGGTTGTGGTCGCCATCGGGCACGCCGCCCGCGACGGCGCGCGAAGCGAGGATCCGGGGGCGACGTTCGCCCGGGGCCAGCTGCTCTCCGCCTACAGCGCGACGCGCCACCTCGCGACGGAGCTCTCGCTGTTCGGCCCGGAGGTCGCGGCGTTCGCCGCCGAGGTCGCGCGGATCGCGCGCGAGGGGGCCGGCGACGACGCCGCGCCGCTGCTGGCGCTCGCCGCCGTGATCGCGGCGACCGAGGACGCGCAGCGGCTCGGCGACCCGGTGTGCGAGCTGCTCGACCTGCTCCGTGCCGACGGCTCCCCGCAGGCGGCGCTCGTCCGCGCGCAGGTCCGCGCGGCGCTCGCACGGCTGGGCGACCGGGAGGTCGAGCTGCTCGCCGACGCCATCGAGGGCCCCGCGCTGTGAGCGCCGCCACGGCGGCGCGCGAACCGAAGGGGTCAGATCGCTTCGGTGCGCGGGCGCAGGCGGTCACCGGGACGCTGCGCGCGGCGGGCACGCTCGGCTCGGGGGAGACGGTCATCGCCCTGCGCCAGCTTCCCGCGGGCTGGTCGCGCCACACCTATGCGGCCGAGACGAGCGGCGGGCTCCGGTTCATCGTGCGCGTCAAGCCCGCCGGGGCGCTGCTCGACACCGACCTGGGGCTCGAGCATCGCCTCTACGAGGCGCTCGCCCCGGAGGCGGTCGCGACGCCTCGCGTCCACGGCCTGGAGGCGAGCGAGGACACGCCGTTCGGCGGCCCGTTCTTCGTCATGGAGCACCTGCCGGGCGAG
Source organism: Solirubrobacterales bacterium (assembly GCA_025964065.1). Lineage (GTDB taxonomy): Bacteria > Actinomycetota > Thermoleophilia > Solirubrobacterales > Solirubrobacteraceae > Paraconexibacter. The sequence goes on from JAOPZO010000291.1 coordinate 1,007, forward strand.
GCGCCGAACATGTACGCGAAGGCCGACCGCGCGGCGCTGCAGCAGGACTTCGAGGGCCCGCGCGGCATCGCCGAGGACATGGCCCGGAACCTCGCGACGATCCACGCCACGCCGTTCAGCCGCCTCCCCGCGGACCTGCCGGCCCACGACTTCGCCGCCGCCTGCGCGCGCTGGCGAACGGTGTACGAGCAGAAGCGCCTGGTCCGCGATCCGGTCGTGGAGGAGGCATTCGCCTGGCTCGCGGACAACGCGCCGCGGGACGAGATGCCCGGCCTCGTCCACGGGGACTACCGCATCGGCAACACGCTGGTCGCCGACGGCCGGGTGCGCGCGATCCTCGACTGGGAGCTCACCTACCGCGGCGATGTCCGCTTCGACCTCGGCTACCTCGCGCTCCCGCGGGCCGCCGGCAAGCACCTCCGCGCCCGAGGGCCGCTGATGGGGTGCTTCGCGGAGCAGGGCTGGTTCCTCGAGCGCTACTCAGCCCTGACCGGTCGCGCCGTCTCTCCCGAGACGCTGCGCCCGTTCCAGGTGCTCTCGATCATGATGCTCCTCGCCACGCAGTTCCAGGCGGTGTGGATGTACGTCCACGGGAGGACCACCGACTTCCGCATGGTCTGGAGCCGGTTCTCGTTCCCCGGCCTGCGCCAGGACCTGACGCGGCTGATGGCGTGGTGAGGCCGAAGCTCGGGATCTGCGCGTTCGCGCCGTCGCTGGAGGCGATGGCCGGCGCGGCGGCCGACGCGGACGCGGCCGGCTTCGACTCGGTCTTCACCTCGGAGCTCTACAACCGCTCCGCCACGATCACGCTCGCGGCGGTCGCGATGCGGACCAGCCGCTGCGAGGTGGCCTCCGGGATCATCTACGGCGTCGGCCGCAGCCCGCTCATGCTGGCCGCCGAGGCGCGCGATCTCGACGAGCTCTCGGGCGGGCGCTTCGTGCTCGGCATCGGCAACGGCACGCGCCGGATGATCAGCGACTGGCACGGCCAGGACGGCTCCGGGCCCGCCTCGCGGCTCGAGGAGCTCGTGCCGCTCCTCAGACGGATCTGGCGGCTGCACGAGGGGCCGATCGACCACGAAGGGCGCTTCTACAAGCTCAGGATCCGTGCGCTCGACGATCTCGCCTCGGCGCCGGGGCGCAACATCCCGATCTACGGCGCGGGCCTCGCGCCGCGGATGATCGAGGCATCGGGCCGCGTCGCGGACGGCCTGCTCGGCCACACCCTGTTCAGCCCTCGGTACATCCGCGAGGTCGCGCGGCCCGCGCTGGAGAGGGGCGCCGTGCACGCCGGGCGCGACCCCGCGGACGTGGCGCTCGCCACCTACACGCTGGCGGTCGCGAGCCACGACGAGGAGCAGGCGCGCCGCGAGGCGGCGGCGATGATCGCGTTCTACGGCTCGGTCAAGAGCTACGGGCAGCTGTTCGACGTATGCGGCTTCGCGGCCGAGGCGAAGGCGATGCAGGCGGCGTTCGCCGCGCGTGACGTCGACGCGATGGTGGGCGCGGTGACCGACGCGATGATCGACGAGTTCGCCTGCGCCGGCACCCCGGCGCAGGTGGCCGCGGCGCTCCGGCGGTACCACGGGGTCGCCGACCACGTCGTGCTCTCCCCGCCGAGCTTCCGCGTCTCACCCGGGCGCATCGCGGAGAATCTCGCGCTGCTGACCGAGCACTGCGCCCCGGGCTAGGTGCGAGGAGCCCCGCCGCCGCGGGCGCGGGCGAACGCGACGTCGACGCGGCGGCTCGCGAAGCGCCAGCCGTCGTGGGTGCGGCGGAACGTGTCGTGCAGCTCCCCGACGAACTTGGGAACGGCCATCGGCGCGGGCATCGTGAGGTCGCCCTCGGCGCGATCGTGACGGTAGTTGACGAGGAAGCAGCGGCTCTCCGCCTCGGAGGCCGAGAGCACGTCGACCCCGACGTTCGTGCACAGGTGCCGCGAGACGCGCCGCGTGAGCTGCTCCCGCTTGGTGAACCACGCGCGGATCTCCTCGCGCCCCCCGAGCACGAGGTCGGTCCCCTCCCAGCGCCCGTCCTCGGTGAACAGGTTCGCGATCCGGCTCGCCTGGCCGAAGTCGACGAGTCGGCAGTAGTCGACGAGGAGGCGCTCACAGGCGCGCTCGGCCACGATCCGCTGAAGGTCGTCCATGCGGCGATCGTACGGGCGGGCCGGCACGCCGCGGCCTGGCCGAACCGCTAGGGCAGCGCCACCACCACGCGATGCGTGCGTGGGGCGAGGAGCAGCGCGCCGCCGGCGGCGGTGACCAGGAGCGCGCCGCCCGCGACGAGCACCGCGGCGTGCAGCCCGTCGAGCAGCGCACCGGAGTTCACCATCGCCCCGAGGATCGCGACGCCGAGGATGCCTCCGGCCTGTCGGCTCGTCGTGAACGTCGCGGTGGCCACCCCGACCTGGTCGCGCGGCGCCTCGCCGATCACCGTCGTGGTCAGCGGCGGGATCGTGAGCCCGCCGCCGACACCGATCAGCGCGAGCGCGAGGACGACCACGGTGAGCGGGGAGCCGGCGCCCACCGTGAGCAGCAACGCGCAGCCCGCGGCGCCGATCAGCCCCCCGGCCGCGACCGGGATCCGTGGCCCGGCCCGCGCGGTCAGCCGGCCGGCGGGGAGCGTCACCGCGGCGGCCGTGAGCGGCTGGGCGAGGAACGCCAGGCCCGTCTCCAGCGGCGTGAGCAGGCGGACCTCCTGCAGGTAGAGCGAGAGCACGAAGAACAGGCCGTAGACCGCGAAGTTCACCAGCAGGCCGGCGATCGCGGCGACGTCGAACGTGCGTGAGGAGAACAGCGAGAGCGGCAGCATCGGGGCGGCCCCGCGCCGCTCCACCTGCACAAACAGCGCCCCCGCGAGGACGGCGAGCGCGAGCGGGCCGAGCGTTCCGACACCCGCCCAGCCCGCGGTCCCGCTGTGGATGATCGCGAACGTCGCCGCGGCCAACGCGATCACGCCGCTCACCTGGCCGGGAAGGTCGAGGCCGGTGGCCGGCCGCCGTGGGGTCTCCTCCACCCCGCGCGCGACCAGCAGCGCGACGAACGCCACCAGCGGCACGTCCGCGACGAACACGGCACGCCACCCGAACGCCTCGATCAGCAGCCCGCCGACGACCGGCCCGAGCCCGATGGAGACCGCCGAGGCGGAGGCGAAGAGCGTGATCGCGTGCGCTCGGTGGGTGTCGTCCGGGTGGGCGTGGCTGAGCAGCGCGAGCGACGCGGGCAGCAGCGCCGCCGCGGCGGTTCCGAGCACGAACTGCGCCGCGATCAGCACGCCGAGCATCGGTGCGAGCGCACTCGCCGTGGCGCCCGCGGCGAACAGCGCGAGTCCCGCCCGCAGCACGCGCCGGGCGCCGCGCTGGTCGCACAGCGCGCCCATGCTCAGCAGCAGGCTCGCAAGCATCAGCGCGTACGCGTTGATCACCCACTGCAGCGCAGATGTCCCTCCGCCGAGGTCGGCCCGGATTGCGGGCAGCGCCACGTTGACCCCGGTCGTCCCGATCACGACGAGCGTGAACGTCGTGACGCTCGCGAGGAGCGTCAGGCGCGGCCGCGCCATGCGTCAGAGGTGGGCGATGTCGTTGAAGCCGCGCAGCGCCCAGCGGCCGCTCGGGAGCAGCAGCAGCCGCGTGATCGAGCCGTTGTCGGCGTAGAGGAAGGCGAACGCCTGGCTGCCCGTCGCCTGGCGGCAGGCCTCGGCGATCACGCCGCCGTGGACGACGGCGATCGCGGTCGCGTCCCGGCCGACGGCGCCGGCGATCACCCGAAGCCCGGCGGCGACCCGCGTCGCGAAGCCGTCCATCGGCTCCGCGCCTGGGATGACGTCCCAGCGCTCGGCGGCGAAGACGCGGCGGGAGAGCTCGCGGTCGCCGGCGAGGGCGCGGTTGAGCCGTCCCTCCCAGGCGCCGAGCTGGACCTCGCGCAGCTCGTGGACGACCGTCGCCTGCCGGCTGGTGCGCCGCAGCAGCGGTGCCGCGGTCTGCGCGGTGCGCAGGAGCGGGGTGACGAAGACGCCGCCGGCGGGCTCGTCCTTCAGTCGTGCCGCCACGGCCTCGGCCTGCCGGTGGCCCGCCTCGCTCAGCGCCGGGTCGCTGTGGTCGCCCGTGAGGTCGAACGGCTCGTCCTCGGCGGGCTGCGCGGAGGCGCCGTGGCGCACCAGGACCAGCTCGGTTGCCCCGGTGGGGCGTGTGAACGGCCGCTGGAAGTTCGGGGACATCGCGACTGCGACTTTAGGCTCGCGCTCACCCGTGCGGCCTGGCGAAAGCGCCAGTCACCGTCGGCCTACCCAGCGGTAGGCCGACGGCGGCCCAGGCGACGGGCCGCCGCGCACGGCTATCGGGCGCGGCCCCCGGAGTCCACCTCGTCCGCTACGTCCAGCTGCACCGGATCGCCCCGTCGCTGCCGGGACTTTCGACGCTGACCTGCGAGGGCGTCGTGGAGGGCTGGTTCTTGAACGACGAGACGCTCGCGGCGACGTTCGAGGATCCCGCCTGCCTCGAGCACACCAAACCCGACGAGGAGCTGTCCTGGCCGGTCCTGGCCGACCTCGAGGAGGCGTGGGACCCGGGTCTCATCGCCGACCTCGGCTCCTTCGTCGACCTGACGCGCAGCGCGGGCTGGGTGGGGGAGGAGCACCGGGTGACCTGGCCCGACGGCTCGGCCTAGGGGCGCGCCCGGATCAGGTGAGCGCCGCCGCCTGCCCGGTGAGCGCGCCTTTCACCACGCGGCCCATCGCGTTGCGCGGCAGCGCATCGACGAGATCGATCCGTGCCGGAACCTTGTAGTCCGCCAGCCGTACGGCGCAGAACGCGATCAGCTCGTCCGCGGTCGGCGGCGGCTCGGTCGCGGCCACGACGACCCCGCGGACGTCCTGCCCGAGCACCGGGTTCGAGAGTGGCACCACGGCGGCCTCGGCGACGCCCGGGTGCTCCATGAGGACCCCCTCGACCTCGGCCGAGGAGATGTTCAGGCCACCCCGGCGGATGAGCTGCTTGCTGCGATCGACGAAGGACAGGTAGCCCTCGGCGTCGCGGGTGCAGAGATCGCCCGTATGGAGCCAGCAGTCGCGGTCGATCGCCGCGGCGGTGGCCTCGGGGTCGTCGACGTAGCGCGACATCGTGCTCGGGCCGCGCAGCAGGAGCTCACCGATCTCGCCCTCCGCGACCGGCGCGCCGTCGGCACGGACAACCGCGTGCTCGACCCACGGGTGGAACGTCCCGCGGCCGATCGACAGGCCGAAGGAGCCCATGCGCTCCAGCGCGGCCGGGTGGTCCTCGGGCACGAGCATCGTCCCGGACGTGCCGCCCTCGGTCAGCCCGTAGACGTTCGTGAGCTCGATGCCCATGCGCTGGGCCAGCGTCCACAGCCGGCGGTAGTAGGCAGGGCCCGCGGGCTGGCCGCCGTGGCAGATGCGGCGCAGTGCGGGGAGCTCGAGCGCGGCGAGCGCGTCGTCCCCGACCCGGTCGAAGAGCAGCTGCATCACGCTGTTGATGAGGAACGTCGAGGTCGTGCCCCAGCGCTGCATGCGCTCGATCGTGCGCACGACGTGGAACTCCGGCTCGACCGCGAGCGTGCAGCCGGCGTAGAGCGCGGAGAGCAGGTTGGTGTGGCAGCCCGTGCTTGTGAAGAACGGGGCGAAGGACTGGTGGGTGCTCGTGGCGTCGAGGCCCCAGAGCGGTATCGCCTGGATACCGCAGGCGACCGAGCCGCCGTGGGTGAGCGCGACGGCCTTCGGCTTGCCGGTCGTTCCCGAGGTGAAGATCCAGTCGGCGTCGTCGTGCTCGGTGAGCGGCGCCGGCGCGACGTCGTCGGCGCCGGTCGCGAGCGCCTCGGCCAGACTCCGCCCGAGCGTCGGCGTGTCGCCGGCCTCCAGGAGCGCCGCGTCTCCCCGCGCGGCGTGGACGCCGGCCAGCAGCGGGGCGAACGCCGGCGCGAAGACGATCGCGGCGGGCGCCACGACTTCGAGCACGTAGGCGAGCTCGCGCGCGACCGACCGCGTGTTCAGCGGGACCGTGATGGCCCCGAGCCGGTGGGCGGCGTGGTAGGCGAGGTGCGCCTCCGCCGCGCCGTCGTTGTCGAACATGATCGCCACGCGATCGCCCTTCTCCACCCCCGCGTCCGCGAGCGCCGACGCGAGCCGGCCCGCCTGCGCGCGGAGCTCCCCGTAGGTGCGCGCGACCTCCGCGCCGGCGAGAAGGCTGCAGGCGATCAGCGCGACGCGCTCCGGGTGCGAGGCGGCGCGCGCGTCGAGGACATCGCGAACCGTCCGCTCCGGTACCCCGGCGGGGAGCGGGACCCGCCCGTCAGCCATCGAGCCACTCCGGCTGGCCGTCTGCGTCCTCCGGGGAGCCGTCGTGGGGGAGCGGCACGCAGGTCTGCCCGCGGCAGGGGCCCTCGGTCTGCTTCTCGCGGCCGGTGACGGCCGCCAGCTCGGCCGCGGAGAGCAGGCGTGCGCCCGGGCGGGCCGTGGTGTCCAGGGCATGGGCGGGGCGTTCGTCGTCGATGACGGTCGCGGGCATCGGTACCTCCGGATCGGGTGCACCCGAACGATTCCCGACCGCGGACGCCGCGGGGGCTGGCGGAACCGACAAGCACCGCGCTCAGCGCGTCGCGATGCCGTGCAGCGTCATGTCGGCGAAGAGGTCGGCGACGGCGCCGGCCGAGAGCTCGCCCGCCGGGTCGAACCAGGTGTAGCCCCAGTTCGCCATCGCGAGGATGCCGCGTGTCGCCACCGGGACGTGCGCGATCACGAAGGAGCCGTCGGCGACGCCCTCCTCGAGCACACCGCGCACCATGCGCTCGTAGTCGTCGCGCTTGGCCACGATCGCGTCCCAGCGCTCGCCCTCGATCGCGTCCGCGTCGCTGAGGAACACCCGGACCTCGCGCGTGTGGTTCGCGACCAGGTCCATCGCCACGCGGAGGACGGCGCGGAGCCGCAGGGCCGACGGCTCACCGGTCGAGACGGCCGCGACGGTCTGCGCGACGAGCCCGTCGATCAGCCGGTCGTGGATCGCGTAGAGCAGATCCTCCTTCTTGCGGACGTGGTGGTAGAGGCTCGGCTTGCGCATGCCGAGCGCGTCGGCCACGTCCTGCATGGAGGTCGCGTGGTAGCCGCGGACGCTGAACACCTCGGTCGCCGCCTCGAGGATGTCGCCGCGGATGGCCGCCGGCGAGAAGTCCTCGCCGTCGCGGCGCTGTCTGCTGGGAGTGGGCACCGCGGGCAAGCTATCGGTTCCGCTAGTGTGCCCCGAGCGACGTCCTACCGGTCGGTAGGCTGCGGCCATGGCGCGGATCGCAGTCGTCAGCGGGGCCGGGAGCGGCATCGGCCGCTCGATCGCCACGGTGCTCGCCGAGCAGGGCTGGACGGTCGCGGTCGGCGACATCGGCGAGGCCGGCGGCCGCGAGACGGTCGAGCAGATCACCGCCGCGGGGGGCGAGGCGATGTTCACGCGGATCGACGTCACCGACGGCGCGGCGCTCGAGCCCTGGTTCGCCGAGGTCGCCGAGCGGTGGGGTGGCATCGATGCGCTCGTGAACAACGCCGGGATCAACGGCCCGATCGCACTGCTGGAGGACTACTCCGCCGAGGACTTCCAGCACATCATCCAGGTCAACCTCGTCTCGGTCGCGCTCGCGACTCGCGCGATCATCCCCCACATGCGTCGCCGCGGCGGGGGGGCGATCGTGAACATCGGCTCCACCGCGAGCCTCCAGGGCTACGGCTCGCTCAGCGGCTACACGGCCGCCAAGCACGGCGTCCTCGGCCTCACGCGGACCACCGCGATCGAGTACGCGGACATCCCGATCCGCGTCAACTGCGTGTGCCCCGGCCCGGTCGACACCCCGCTGATGCAGGGCATCTACGAGGCGATGAGCCCGGATGACCCGTCGGTCGCCCGCGAGATGTTCGCCCAGACCTCCGCGCTCAAGCGCTACGCGAATGCCCGCGAGATCTCCGCGGTCGTCGCCTTCCTCCTCAGCGACGCCGCGTCCTACGTCACCGGCGCCGCCATCCCCGTCGACGGTGCGATCACCGCCGGCGTCTGAGCCCCGCCCCCCCCGAGAGAACGAGGCAACGCATGAAGGCCATCCGCTTCCACGAGTTCGGGCCGCCGGCGGCCCTGCGCTACGACGACGTCGAGGTCCCCGCGCCCGCGCCGGGAGAGGCGCTCGTGCGCGTGCACGCCGTCGGCGTCAACCGCATGGACGTCGAGATGCGCGCCGGCATCTACGGCGGCGAGTCGCTCATGGACTTCTACTTCGGGCAGATGATGGAGTTCCCGCACACGCCCGGCATCGAGCCCGCCGGCGTGGTGGAGGCGGTCGGCGAGGGCGTCACCGCGGTCAAGCCGGGCGACCGGGTCGTCCCGCACTCCCACCTCTCGTGCGGCGCCTGCCGCCAGTGTCTGGCCGGGCACGACAACGCCTGTGCGCAGATCCGGGTGCTCGGCGTGCAGACCCCCGGCATCGGCGGCTACGCGGAGTACTTCACCTGGCCCGCCCGGCTGCTCATCCCGCTCCCCGACAGCGTCACCTACGAGCAGGGCGCCGCGCTCCTCGTCAACTACGGGCCGGTGTGGACGGCGCTGATCCAACGGGCCGAGCTGCGCCCGGGAGACACGCTGCTCATCACGGGTGCGACCGGCGGCTGCGGCCACGCCGCCATCGAGATCGGCCGGCTCACCGGCGCGCGCGTACTCGCCCTGGGGGGCGGCGACGAGAAGCTCGAGGAGCTCGCCTCGATGGGCGCAGAGCCGATCGACTATCGCGGGGGCTTCGCCGCGGACGTGCTCGAGGCCACCGACGGCCGCGGCGCGGACGTCGTGCTCGAGCTGGTCGGCGCCGACACGTTCAAGGAGTCGCTCGGCGCAGCGGCGGGCCGGGGCCGCGTCGCGGTCATCGGCTCGCACGGGGGCATCCAGACCGAGCTGAACCTCGGGCTGCTGTTCGCGATGAACCTCCAGATCCACGGGATCACCCGCGGCAACCAGGCCTCGATGCAGAAGCTCGTCGAGCTCGCGGGGACCGGCGTGCTCACCCCGAAGATCTTCCGCACGCTGGCGCTCGCCGAGGCGGCAGAGGCCCACCGGCTGATGGACGAGCGGAAGCACAGCGGGAAGATCGTGCTCTCGGTCGCCTAAACGCAACGTGGACTACTCCTACCCCCTCCTCTGCTCCTGCGAGCGCAACGCCGACCGCGTCGCGCTCGTCGGGCGCGGCGGCGAGTCCGTCACCTACCGTGAGCTCGAGCGCCGGATCGGCGGCCTGGCCGCAGGCCTGCGCGCGGCGGGGCTGGGGGGGGCGCGGGTCGCCACCACGATGCTGAACGCGCCGGAGACCGTCGAACTGCACATGGCGCTCGCACGGATCGGGGCGGTGGTCGTCCCGCTCAACACGCGGCTGTCGCCGGCTGAGAAGCAGTGGATCCTGCGCGACGCGGGGGCCACCGCGCTCGTCGCGGAGAACCGCTTCCTGGAGGAGGCCGGCGAGCTCGCCGCCGCCGGCGGGCTCCGCGTGCTCCCCGTCCGCCCTGCCGACGGGCACGGGCACAGCCTCCACGCGCTCCGCGAGACCACGCCGGGTCCGTCGCCACTGAGCACCGATGGCGACGACGGCGCGCCCGCGATGGTGATCTACACCTCCGGGACGACGGGCTTTCCCAAGGGCGTCGTGCGCAGCCACGGCGCGAACGCCTGGAACGCGGTGAACTCCGCGCTCGGCTCGCCCCGGGCCCCGGGGGACGTCGAGCTCTTCAATCTCCCGGCCTTCGGCATCGGCCTGCTGCACTTCGCGATGGCGGCCCTGCTGGGCGGTGCGACGGTCGTGATGGACGAGAGCTTCGACGCGCCCCGGGTCTGGGAGCTCCTCGCCGAGCACCGCGTGACCCGGACGTTCCTGGCCCCGACGATGATCGACTCGATGCTCGCGGTGCCGGGGCACGAGGCGCGCGAGCTGCCGGACCTCGAGGTCGTCTACACCGCCTACGCGTTCTCGGACCGCCTGCGCGCGGCGGCGCTGGCCCGCTTCGGCGGGCGCTTCGTGTTCATGTACGGGCTCACCGAGGCGCAGCTGTGCTGCAGCGGCGTCGGTGAGCTCGCGACGAAGCCCACCAGCGTCGGGCGCGCGATGGGCGTCTCGCGGATCGCCGTGCTCGGCCCGGACGGCGATCGACTGCCGGCGGGGGAGACGGGGGAGATCGCCTTCGAGGGCCCTTCCCTGATGACGGGCTACCACGCCCTGCCCGAGGCGACGGCCGCCACGTTCGCGGGCGGCTGGATGCGGACGGGCGACCTCGGACGCTTCGACCCCGACGGCGACCTGCACTACGTCGGGCGCAGCAAGGACATGATCAAGACCGGCGGCTTCAGCGTGGATCCGGTCGAGGTCGAGAACGCGATCCTCACGCTCGACACGGTCGCCGAGGCCGCCGTGCTCGGGATCGAGGACGACCACTGGGGCGAGGCCGTTGCGGCGTTCGTGGTGCCGGTCCCCGGGGCTGACGTCGCGCCCCAGGCGGTCGTCGCGGCGTGTCGCGCGCGCCTCTCGCCGTTCAAGGCGCCGAAGCACGTCCGCGTCGTCCCCGAGCTGCCGAAGAACGCGACCGGCAAGGTCGAGCGCGGCACGCTCCGCAAGCGCTTCACCCAGCACCCGCCCAACCCAACCGAAGGAGAGCCGCCGTGGACACGATGACGGGAAGCGGAGTCCCGGAGGGGCTTCTCTGCAGCCAGGCCGAGCTCGACGAGATGTGCCGCAACGGCACCGAACTGGTGCACGAGGCGATCGACACCGGGGACCCCGATCACGTGCGGGAGACGTACGCCCGGATCACCGAGGCGCGCGCCGGCCTCGTGGCCCTGATGAACGACTGGTCCGCGAGCCTGCTCGAGCACCTGGTGGTCGAGCACGGCCAGCCGGGGATGCGCGCGGCGCTCGATGCCGACCAGTGGCTGGAGATCGGGCAGCGCACCGGGCTCGACCTCCCGGCGACGGTGCTCGCCCGCGCGGAGTTCGCCGGTACGGGCGACGTCGCCGACCGGCTCCACGCCCTCGTGCTCGACGGGAGGCCCGGCCCCGCGAAGGGGCTGTGGGCGGAGGTGGACGCCGCGACGCTGAAGCTGCACGACTACCGCATCGACTGGGTCACCTCGATCATGACCCACATCTACCGGGCGCACGGGGTGGAGGAGTTCAACGCCGCGCAGCTGCGCTGCGCCCGCGCGGAGTGGTGGCACGGCCGGATGGTCGGGGACCGCGAGATCCTCTCCGACCCGGTGCAGCGCATCAGGAACTGGTCGTTCTTCCTCGGGGTGGGGAACTGGGGCACGGTGTCGGTGCACGAGACGGCGGACGCCTTCACGATTCACCACCAGGTCTGCGGGAGCTGCGGCCGCCAGGAGCTGCGGGGCTGCCACGAGGAGCCGCTCTCCTTCGCGCGGGTCACCGAGCCGGTCCCCGGGCTGAACTTCTCGAACCCCGACTACACGATCTACCGCACCCACCTCGCGGCATGGCACTTCGTGATGCCGATCGGCGAGGTCGGCCATCCGTGGCCCGCGATCAACTGCTCCGGAGTCCCCGGGCGCTGCTGGTTCACGATCTACAAGGACCCGATGGACACCCCCGGTTGGTACTACGAGCAGGCGGGCCTGGAGAAGCCGGCCGCCCGTCCCCGCGTCTCCTGAGCCAGTCCCCGGGCAGCACCCGCGCGGCCGGTTCAGGACCGGCGGCGGTGCGTTCCCCCGGGCGCCGAACAACCACCTATCGCTACAGACAGTCTGCCGCGCAGGCCCCTTCCAATCGCCGAACCTCGCGGCTAGCGTCGGCGCCCTACCGTCCGGTAGGCCAATTCAGGAGGGGTCTTTCGAATGAAGCTCTGTGCAGTGGGTCGAGCAGCAGCGCTAGCCGTGCCGCTCTCCGCTCTCGTCGCGCTCGGCGCCGGGTGCGGCAGCGACGACGAGAGCGACACCACCAGCGCCGCCGCGACCGGGGCGCAGTCCACCACCACCGCTGCCGCCGTCGCGAAGGCGCAGGTCGCGCCG
>JAOPZO010000313.1 GCA_025964065.1 Solirubrobacterales bacterium
CGACGATCTCGGCCGTGCCCTGGGCCCCGAACCGGTGGTCGTCGTCCGTCACGTCGGCGTGCAGCAGTCGCCCGAAGTTGAGCTCGTTGTAGGCCCGGGCGATCGTCCGGGGATCCGCGATGTCGAGGACCTCCCCGCGCTCGATGAGCATCGCCCGGTCGCAGAACCGCTCGACGGCGTTCATGTCGTGCGTGACGAAGACGATCGTCTTGTTCTCCTCGCGCAGGCGGGTGAACTCCTCGAAGCACTTCTGCTGGAACGCGGCGTCGCCCACGGCGAGGACCTCGTCGACGAGCAGGACGTCGCTGTCGACCTGGATCGCGGTCGAGAAGCCCAGCCGGACGGCCATGCCGCTGGAGTAGTTCTTGAGCTTGAGGTCGACGAACTCCTCGAGCTCGGCGAACGCGATGATGCGGTCGAAGCGCTCGCGGGCCTCCTTGCGGGTGAGGCCGAGCATCACCGCGTTGATGATGATGTTGTCGCGGGCGGTGAGGTCCGGGTTGAAGCCGACCCCCAGCTCGATGAACGGCGAGAGGCGCCCGCGGAGCTCCACCCGGCCCGCGTCGGGGCGGTAGATGCCGGCGAGGCACTTGAGCATGGTGCTCTTGCCGGACCCGGTGCGCCCGACGATCCCGAAGAACTCACCCTGTCGGATGTGGACGTCGACCTCGCGCAGCGCTTTGAGCTCGTCGTAGGTCGTCGACCGCCAGGGGTGCAGGACGCGCTCCTTGATGGTGCTGTACTGCTGGTGCGGCAGCCGGAACGTCTTGGCGACGCCATCGATGGCCACGGAGATGGGGGATGCCGCGAGCCGAGCGGCGCGCGCGTCGGCGGGCGACTCGGCGAGGGTCGTCACGGGGGTCACGGTAGCTGCTCGGGGCATTCCGACCTGAAACGCGGACAACCCCGGAAGGTCGCGCGCAGGCGTCTCAGAGGCGCTCGACGAGCAGCTGGGAGGCGCGTCCGGTCTCCAGCACCGGGTCGAGCGGCGTCGGAACCGGCGTGCCGTCTGCCTCGAGCGTGGCGAAGGTCCATCCCGCCGCGCCCAACGCCCGCAGTTCGTCGACGAAGGGCCGCCAGGCGTCCCCGCTCCGCGGGCGGTTGACCTCGACGGAGAAGCGCTGGACGATCCCCGCGGCGATGAGTCCTCGTGCGCCGCGGAGCACTGCGGCCTCGGCGCCCTCGACGTCGACCTTCACGAGGTCGATGCGCTCGAACCGACCCAGGAGGTCGTCGAGCGGCTCGAGCGGCACCTCCACCTCGTCGAGCTCGTCGAACGACATGTGGCGCTGGACGTAGCCAGGCTCGAAGGGCACGAGCGAGTGGTACATGCCGAAGCGCTTCGACCGGTGCAGCTTCGCGGTCCCCGCAGCGTCCGACGCGCCCGCACGGCGGATCTCGACCCAGGGGTCGAGGTGGTTGAGGGAGACGTTCTGCTCGAGGAGCTCGAAGTTCCGCGGCTCGGGCTCGTAGGCGACGACGGCCCCCGTCGGACCGACCTGCCAGGCCATGAGGAGCGTGAACAGCCCGAGGTTCGCCCCGACGTCCACTGCCACCCCGCCGGCGCTCAGCTCCCGCTGGAGGAAGCTCGTGAACGGCGCGTCGTAGCACCCTTCGGCGACGAGCTCCGGCATCAGGCCGAGGTCGTCGGACGGGGCTAGGAGCCTCGCACCGAAGGTCGTCTTGACCAGGACGCGACCGTGCCCCACGTAGGTCCCGTGCATCCCGGCCACGCTAACGGCTCCGCCTCGCCGCTGCAGGTCACGTACTAGCCTGCGCGCGTGCGCATCTGCCTCGTCTCACGCGAGCTCTACCCCTACCAGGGCGGTGGCATCGCCCCGATCGTCGCGGCGGCCGCCAGGCAGCTGTCCGAGGTGGCTGAAGTCGTCGTCGTCACCTCAGGGATCGCCGCCGCCGAGCACCGCGAGCTCCTCGCCGCCGGAGACCCCCGGGTCCCCGCGGGCGTCGAGGTGCTCTTCGTCGCCGAGCCAGGAGATGCCTACGGCGGCGCGCTCAGCTACATGCACGCCTACTCCGCGCGGGTGCACGACGTGCTGCGTGCGCGCTACGGCGATCGCGGACCCGACGTCCTCGAGTTCTGCGACTACCTCGGTGAGGGCCTCGTCACCATGCAGGCCAAGCAGACCCACGCGCGTTGGCTCGACGACACGCTCGTGTGCGTCCGCCTGCACACCACGTCGGAGTTCTGCGCGGTCCTCGACGGGCACCTGCCTGACACGTTCGACACCGAGGCGTTGCTGGAGGGCGAACGCTTCTGCCTCCGGCACGCGGACCGCGTGCTGTGGTCGGGCGGCGACACCTACGCGACCTACCAGCGCTACTACGGGGCCGACGCGATCGCGCCGGGCGTCGAGCTCCCCGATGCCTTCCTGGATGAGGTCGGCGTCGTGCCGGACCGCAGCGGGGCCCCGGGCGACGACGAGCCGCTGAAGCTGCTCTTCCTCGGGCGCATGGAGCGTCGGAAGGGCATCCACGACCTGCTGCGCGGGCTGCTCGACCTCGACCGGGACGACTGGCGGCTCACGCTGGTCGGCGGTGACACGGACACAGGACCGCTCGGCACGTCGATGCATGACCAGCTCCGGCTCACGGCCGCTGATGACCCGCGGGTCGTCTTCGCCGCCCCCGTCCCACGGGCAGAAGTCGGCCGCCTCATCGCCGACCACCACGTCGTGGTCGTTCCGTCGCGTTGGGAGTGCTGGCCGAACGTCGCCCGAGAGGCGCTGCAGCACAACCGCCCGGTCTTCGGGACGCCGGTCGGAGGCCTGTGCGCCCTCGCCGTCCCGGGCCGCAGCGGGATCCTCGCTCCGGGCACGGGACCTCGAGCGCTGCGGGCGGGAGCGGAGGCGCTGCTGGAAGCGCGCCGCGAGCTCGCGGACATGATCATCGCGGGCGGGCCCCGCGCGCGCTTCGAGGAGCTCTGCGACCCAGACGCGCTCCGTGAACGTTACGTGGACCTCGCCGCCGCGGCGCCCGGCGTTCGCCCTCCTGCCCGGGTCCCGGTCTCGGCGCCGCTGGTGACCGTCGTCGTTCCCTACTTCGAGATGGACGCGCTCGTCGAGGAGACGCTCGACGCCGTCGCGGCGCAGGACTACCCCGAGATCGAGGTCGTCGTCGTCAACGACGGCTCCCTCCGCCGCCGGGACGCTGAGGTGCTCGGCCGGGTGGCGGAGCGCCCCGGCGTCCGCGTGGTCACCCAGGTCAACGCGGGACTCGGCGCTGCTCGCAACTTCGGGGTGTCGCTGGCCAAGGGGCGGTACGTCCTCCCGCTCGACAGCGATGACCTCATCGCCCCGGACCTCGTGCGGCGCTTGGTCGAGGTCATGGAGGCGGAGCCGTCGATGGCCTACTGCGGGACGTGGGTGCAGTACATCGACGAGGACGGCATCCCCTTCGGCGGGGACATCGACGGCTACCTCCCCTTCGGGAACTGGTCGACGCTGATGCGGCGCAACAACGTCGGCGGCGTGTGCACCTGCCTCTTCCGGCGTGCGCTCTTCGATGCGGGGTTCGCCTACGACGATGAGCTGACCTCGTACGAGGACTGGCTCCTCATGCGCGAGCTGCACGACGCCGGTCACTTCGGCGCGATCCTTCCCGAGCGGCTCTTCCTCTATCGCGTCCGCCGTGGCTCGATGATGCGGCAGGTCGGTGCTCCCCGACTCGCCCGCCTCGAAGGGGAGCTGCGGGCGCGGCGTCTCGAGCGCGACATGGGGTGGACCGCCGGCTCCTCCTCCCGCACCTCGGGAGACGGGCGGATCGCGGAGCAGACGCTGCCGGCACCGTCCATCCTGCCCGACGCCGACGAGGCGCTCCTGATCGCCAACGCCCAGCTCGCAGGCGCGGCGGGCTCCCGGCGGGGAGCGGGCGCGGCGCACGCGCTCGCGGCTGCCGCCACGGAGACCGGGTCATGACGGGAGTGGGAGCGCGGGAGGCGCAGCGCGCCGCCATCGCTGCGGGACTGATCGCGGGGCACGGGGCGGTCGTGGTGGTCGGACCCGAGGACGGCGAGGGCGCCCGCGCGGTTCCCTCCGCGCAGTGCGTCGCCGCCGATGCGCTGCTCGCCGGGGCGGGCGCGGACGCGACGGCGCTCGTCGTCCTCGACCCCATGCCGGCGAAGTTGGTCCTGAGAGTCGCGCGG
>JAOPZO010000341.1 GCA_025964065.1 Solirubrobacterales bacterium
CGTTGACCTGTGCGCCCTGGCTCACGAGATCGAGGACGTTCGGGTCGACGCGCCCGACGCGCTGCCTGCCGCCGAAGGCGACCCCGAGATCGTGCGCCGGGCCCTCGCGCCGCTGGTCGAGAACGCCCGTCGTCACGCCCGCGGGGACGTCCGCCTGATCCTGTCGGCCAGGGGCGGGACCGTCTGCATCGCCGTGCGCGACGACGGCCCCGGAGTCGATCCCGTGCTCGGCGACCGCGCCTTCGACCCCGGCGTGCGCGGCTCCGACAGCGACGGTGCCGGCCTCGGCCTCGCGCTGGCTCGCCGACTGGCGCGCTCCTGCGGCGGCGACGTCGTGCTCGGCCCCGGGCCAGGCGGCGACCTCGTCCTCGAGCTTCCCACGGTCGGTCGACGCGAGCCCGACGGCTCCGGAAGCTGACGGCGACCCGGGGAGGCGCGCCGCCGAGCGCCGCAGTCAGGTCCTCGCAAGGTGCCCGAGCCGAAGCTGCCGGCCATGAGCACCACCACCGCTTCCTCGACGGCCGGCCGACGTCTGCTGAACAAGGTGCCCCAGGTCACCGTGTTCTTCTGGGTCATCAAGATCATGGCCACGACCATCGGAGAGACGGCCGCCGACTACCTGAACGTCGACCTCGGCTTCGGCCTGACGAACACGACCTACCTCACCGGGGCGCTGCTCGCCGTCCTGCTGCTCGTCCAGTTCCGCCTGCGCCGCTACGTCCCTGTGGCGTACTGGTCGGTCGTGGTGGTCATCAGCGTCTTCGGCACCCTGATCACCGACAACATGACCGACGCCTACGGGGTGCCGCTCACCACCAGCACCCCGATCTTCGCCGCGCTGCTCGCCGTCGTGTTCGGCGTCTGGTACGCCGTCGAGCGGACCCTGTCGATCCACTCCATCGTCACCGGGCGCCGCGAGGCCTTCTACTGGCTGGCCATCCTCTTCACCTTCGCCCTCGGCACCGCCGCCGGCGACCTCGTCTCAGAGAAGGCCGACCTCGGCTACGCCGTCTCGATCGTCATCTTCGGCGCCGCGATCGCGGTCGTGGCCGCCGCGCACTACGGGGCCGGGGTGCACGCCGTCCTGACGTTCTGGCTGGCCTACATCCTCACCCGTCCGCTCGGCGCGTCGATCGGCGACGAGCTCTCCTCGCACTCCAAGAGGTACGGCGGCCTCGGGCTCGGCGCCAACGCGACGTCGTTCCTGTTCCTCGCCTGCATCATCGCCCTGGTCTCCTACCTCACCGTGTCCGACCGCGATCGGCTTCCCCCGGTCGAGACGACCTATTAGGATGCCCTAACCCATGGCCGAACCCGCAGCGTCCCAGTCCTCCGCCGCCAAGGCCCCGGCCGGCGGGTTCCGGACGCCCTGGTGGCTGCTCGGCCTCGCGCTGGTCGCCGGCGCCGTCTACCTGATGGCGACCGCGGACACCGGCCCGGCCGACCCGACCGATGCCACCGTCCCGCAGAGCCACACCACGGTCGTGTTCAACAGCGCGATCATCGTGTTCCGGGAGGGCCTCGAGGCGGTCCTGATCTTCGCGGCGATCACGGCGAGCTTCCGGGGCGCCAACCGCGCCCGGCGCCGGCCCGTGGTGCTGGGCGCCGCTTCCGCGTTCGGCTTCGCGGTCGTGACCTGGTTCATCGTGCAAGCGGTCCTGGACGCGGCGTCGTCGCTGGGACCCAAGCTCGAGGCGATCACCGGGTTCATCGCCGTGGTCGTACTGCTGCTGATCCTCAACTGGTTCGTCCACAAGGTCTACTGGACCTCGTGGATCGGCAAGCACCACCGCCAGCGCCGCAAGCTGCTGGCCTCGAGCGGGATCGGCGCGACCGCCGGCCTCGTCGCGCTGGGCTTCACGAGCGTCTACCGCGAGGGCTTCGAGGTCGTGCTGTTCCTGCAGAACCTCAAGTTGAAGGAGGGCGGGGGCCCCGTCATCGAGGGCCTGCTGCTCGGCCTGGCGGCGACCGCCGTCGTCGGCGTGGTCACGTTCGTCCTGCACGCGAAGCTGCCGTACAAGCGCATGCTCATCGTCACCGGCGGCATGGTCGGCGTCGTGCTCGTGGTGATGATCGGCGGGACCGCCCTGAGCTTCCAGGAGCTCGGATGGATCCCGCGTCACGACCTGCCGTTCGACGTGCCCGGCTGGATGGGCTCCTGGTTCGAGGTCTACGGCACCTACGAGACCGTCGGCACCCAGATCCTCGCCGGCGCGTTCGTCATCGGCTCCTACTACCTCGCCGAGTACCTCAAGGTCACCCGCCCGACGCGGCGCGGCCGGGTTCCGCACGCGATGCGCGCGACCGAGGCGCCCGCGCACGAGGCGACCGCAGCCGACGCCGGCGAGGACGCTCCGGCCTTCGCCGGACTCGTCCGCTGAGGCTCAGGCGTTCAGCCTGCCGTCAGGCGCGCCGGGGCACCATGGGGCGCTCATGGACATCCTCCAGGCAGTGGTCCTCGGCGTGGTCGAGGGCGTCACCGAGTTCCTCCCCGTCTCATCGACGGGGCATCTGACCATCGCCGAGCGGCTGCTCGGCCTGCCGGTCGACGACGACGCCGTGACCGCGTTCACCGCGGTGGTGCAGATGGGGGCGATCGCCGCGGTGCTGCTGTTCTTCCGCGAGGACCTGCTGCGGCTGCTGCGCGGGTTCCTCGGCGGCCTCCGCTCCTCCGCGGCCCGCACCGGCGAGGACTGGCGCCTCGCGATCGCGGTGCTGGCGGGGTCGATCCCCATCGGCATCGTGGGCTTCGCCGCCAAGGACGCCATCAAGGGCCCGCTGCGCAGCCTCTGGGTCGTCGGCGCCGCACTGGTCGTGTGGTCGGCGGCCATGGTCCTGGCCGAGCGCCACGCCCGCCAGACCCGCGACGACCACGACCTCACGCGCAACGACGCGCTCAAGATCGGCCTGGCTCAGTGCGTCGCGTTGATCCCCGGCGTCTCCCGCTCCGGTGCCACGATCTCCGCCGGCCTGGCCCTGGGCTACGACCGCGTCACCGCAACCCGCCTGTCGTTCTTCATGGCCATCCCGGCGCTCACCGCCGCCGGCCTGCTCGAGCTCAAGGACGCCGTAGGTCACGGCGTCGGCCTGCGTTCCACGCTGGTCGGCACCGCCGTCGCCTTCGTCGTGGCCTACGCGTCGATCGCCTGGCTGCTGCGCTTCGTCGCAGGCCACGCGCTCACAGCGTTCGTGCCGTACCGCGTGGCCGTGGGCGCGACGGTGCTCATCGCGCTCAGCCTCGGCTGGTGACACAGACCCGGACCCGATCGGCGTTGTCGCTCTGATCAGGGTTTCGGGGCCAGCGTTCAGCGCCGCGGCGACGTCACGCGGGGGCTTGTCGCCCAGGCCGTCGTGCGGCCGGTGGTGGTCCCTGGTGATACCCGGGCGAGCACGGCGGCGGTCGGACCCGGTTTTCCCCGACAGCCGCTCCGCGCCGGCCGCGAGGAAGTCCCACGCCACGTCCTGAGCAGGCTGTCGGCGGGGTCGTGAGCGGTTCATGCCGTGAGAGGCCTCGGACGTGCTCTCGACCGAGGTGTCGACCAGCTCCGGGGGCCAGGCCAAGCTCCGAAGGTGCGAAGAGCCATCGAAGCACTGGTCCGGGTGGCCGAGCGATTCGGCGGCGCGCCGCCCGTCGAGGTCCGCGATGAGCGAGGCGCACTCAGCGAACTGATCCAGCGAGCCGGCGGAACGAGCGCTCGGGGCTATCGGTGTGGCAGATCGCCCGTGCGGTGTCTCACTGCCGGCTCGAGCCGCGAAGGCGCTCGAATGGCTCGGGCAAGCACTCCGGGGGATGGTGTCGGACGGATGGAGGACGGGCTGCCGGACGCGCTCCTCCGAGACGAAGAGAGCCCCGCGTTGGCGGGGCTCTCTTACTCACATGCGCCGAAGAGGACTCGAACCTCCACGAGTGTTACCTCACAAGGCCCTCAACCTTGCGCGTCTACCAATTCCGCCACCGGCGCGCGGTTGGCGATGGTAGCGCGAGCGGCCCTCCGCGCGTCTCCCGACCACCCGTGCTTGCTTCCGTCCACACCCCCCGCTAGCTTGTGCGAACACATGTTCGTCCCACTGCCTCGCCGCACCCGCCACCCGGAGGAACGCTGATGGACCTCACGAAGCGCCAGCAGGAGATCTTCGACTTCATCAAGCGCTACAGCGCGACGCACGGCTACCCGCCGACGGTCCGTGACATCGGCAAGGCCGTCGGCCTCGCGTCCTCCTCGACGGTCCACGCCCACCTCGCGAACCTCGAGAAGCTCGGGCTGCTGCGGCGCGATCCGTCCAAGCCGCGGGCCATCGAGCTCCTCGACCGCGTGACGGAGAGCGTCGTCGAGAACGTCCGGGCGCTCGTGTCGGGCCCCGGGCTTCCCGTGGTCGGCAACGTCGCGGCCGGGCAGCCCCTCCTCGCCGAGGAGAACATCGAGGAGTACATGCAGGTCCCGGAGGTCGCGGGCGGCGGCGGTGGCACGGGCGAGTACGTGCTGCGCGTGCGCGGCGAGTCGATGATCGATGCCGGCATCCTCGAGGGCGATTACGTCGTCGTGAGCCCCCAGGAGACGGCGCGTGACGGCGAGATCATCGTCGCGCTCGTGGGGGAGGAGGCGACCGTCAAGCGCTTCTTCCGCGAGACGGACCACATCCGCCTGCAGCCCGAGAACAAGACGATGGACCCGATCCGCTCGAAGGACGTGCGGATCATGGGCCGGGTCGTCGGCCTTTTCCGGAGCGTGTCGTGATGGCGACGCTCACACGGGACGTCGAGCGGCCGGCCTTCCTGGACCGTCCGTCCGAGGAACAGCTGTCCTTCGGCGGCGGCGTGACGGCGCCCGCACGCGGCCGGGAGGCGGGGCGCGGTGACGGCGCACGGGTGCCGCTCTCCGAGCGGCTCCGCGCCGAGCGGGACACCGCGGGTGGCGTCGGATCCGGTGCTTCACGTGCCCGGACGACACGGGGTGGCGGCGCGACGCTCGACGACGTGCTCGTCGGCGCCTGGGAGGGCCTGTCGGCCCGCCGCCCCGTGGCGTGCCCGGTCTGCGCCGGGCCGATGCAGCCGCGGGCCGTCGCGGCCGGCGGTGCGTGCGGGGACTGCGGGTCGCAGCTGCGCTGAGACGCGCGTTGCAGGCGCACAACCTGGCGCACCGGAAACGTGTTCCTGGGTAGGCCTGGTTCACGACGCTCCCCGTCGGCCCCGCGCGGAAGCTCAGAGCGCGAGGCCGACGAGGGGCGTCGTCCGCGTTCCCGGGCCGATCGGCAGGGAATGCGGTGGCGCGCTACGGTCCCGGGCGCAGGTCAGGCAGTCGCGGAGGCCCTCGGGCCTTCGAGGAAAGTCCGGACACCACAGGGCGAGGTGGTCGGGGAACCGACCCGGGGAAACCCGCGGGAAAGTGCCACAGAAACACACCGCCGATGGCGCGTCCGCGCGCACAGGCAAGGTTGAAATGGTGCGGTAAGAGCGCACCGGCGTCGTGGTGACACGGCGGCCAGGCAAACCCCACCTGGTGCTAGGCCAAGCAGGACCGTTCGCAGGCTGCCCGCCGAGGTCCAGGTAGGCCGCACAGATGGATGACTGCCCAACGACAGGATCCGGCTTACCGACCTGCTGTCGGGCGGGCCCCGCTCCGGCGGGGCTCGCCCCATCGCGCTTCCGGGGCCCCTGGGTCAGCCCTGGCGCGGTGCAGCTCGCGGGCACCGGGAGGTCGAAGGACGCGTCGGGGGCGCTGGCCGGCACCGGGACGCGCCAGCGCGCACTCCGGGTGTCGAGTGCCCGGCGGCCCGGCGCGACGTGCACCGGGGCTCCCCGCTCGGGCGACGCGGGCGCGCGTCCCGGCGCCGCGGGACTACGCTGGCGCCCGATGCACTCCGGCCCCCCGACCGACTCGCCGCGCCCGCGCGGGGGCGGGCTCCGGGGTTGTGCCGCGGCCGCGCTCCGCCGGTGGGTCGCGGGTGCGGACGATGCACGGCTCGAGCGCACGTTCGGCTCCCGGGCCGGTGCGCACGTGCTGTTCCGGACGCTCGCGGCGGCCTTTCCGGCCGAGCGCGCGGGCCTGACCACGGAGGTCTGCATCGAGGTGCGCCGCACGGACGGGGTCGGCCGGCGCTGGACGCTCCTGCTGACGCCCGAGGCGGCGCGGGCGCGACCCGGGGGCACCGGTGCGGCACCCGTCTCGCTCGCGATCGGGCTCGCCGACCTCCTGCGGATCGCCGCGGGCGAGCTGGACGCCGGCGAGGCGCTGCTGACGAGCCGGATGGACGTCGCAGGCGACCTCGCGCTCGCGATGCAGCTCGCCGCGGTGCTCGAACGGCGCTAGTCCGTCGCCTTCACGACCGCGTCGAGCCGGGCGGCTTCGCCGGGGACGCCGCAGCGGCGCAGCTGCTCCGAGGTCTCCTCGGCGATGAGGCGCATCTCGACGGCGCGGTCCTCGTTGCCGGTCTCGTACACGCGCCCGGGGTACTGCTCGGCGATGGTGGCGATGGCCTGAGCGGCGCCACCGAGCTCCGCGGCGGAGCGGTCGGGGGTGCCGCTGCCGTCGCTGCCGCAGGCCGCGTCGATGCGGCGTTTGGCGTCGAGGACCTCGGCGATGTCGGACTCGGCGAGCGTGTTGTCGCCATTGGAGCCGCGGGCGTCGTCCTTCGCCATGTCGCCGCCGCCGCCGGCGCTGCCACCGCAGCCGGCCGCCGCGAGGGCGAGGGTCGAGAGGAGCAGGGCGAGGGGGCGGTGGGGAGCGCGCATGGCTCGACAGATACCCGGAGGGCTCTCGGGAACGCGCGAACCCGGCGCATCTTGCGCGATGCAGGGACTTCCCGGCGCGGCACCTTTCCGCCGGACCCCGTGCGAACATGTGTTCGTCCAATGGTCGTCTGCGTGCTGCTCCCCCGCTTCTCCCTCGTCACCGCTGCCGGCGGTCGCGAGGCACTGGCCACAGGTCCTGCGGCCCTCGCACCCGAGCCGGGTCGGGAGCAGCTCGTGGGCGAGGTCAACGGCCCGGCGGAGAGCCACGGCGTGCACCCGGGGATGCGCCTGGGCGAGGCCCTCGCCCGCTGTCCGTCGCTTGCGCTCATCCCGCCCGACCCCGTCGGGGTGGCGGACGCCTGGGAGCGCGTCGTCGCGCGGCTCGAGTCGATCGGGGCGCAGGTCGAGGGCGAGGAGCCCGGAATCGCCTGCTTCGAGGCCGACGGGCTGCGGCGCCTCCACGGCGGGTCGCTCGACGGCGTGGTCGCCGCGGTCCGGCGGGCGATCGCGGTGCCCGCGCGCATCGGCGCCGGCCCCTCGCGC
>JAOPZO010000362.1 GCA_025964065.1 Solirubrobacterales bacterium
GGCGGGCGCGGGCGCGACCGAGACGGCGGCGAGGATGCCGGCGGTCGCGACGCCCGGGCCGGCGCTGAAGGCCGTGGCGCTCGTGACGAAGGAGGCGGTGTCGCCGCCGAGCGGACGGGAACCGTCCGCGAAGGTGGAGCGTGGGAGCAGCGGGTTCGTGCCCGGGCCGTTCGGCGAGCTGGCCGCCGCCTCGACGGACGGGCGCGGCGTCCCGCTCCAGTCGGGCCAGAGGTCGAAGGAGCCGACGCCGCCGCCGACCACGCCGGCGCCCGCGAACAGCGCACCGACCACGGCGAGAGCCGCCACCGCTCCTGCGGCGCCCGTGACGCGGCTGCTCGTGGTGTCCCCCATGCGTGTGCCCCTTCTCCGCGGCGCCATCCGGGCGCCACCCGATCTGCCCCGCAGAGTAGGGCCCCGCGGCCCTACCCGCTAGTCCCCTGGATGAGTCGCTGCGGCGAACTGCTCGGTGATGGCCTCCTCGAGGCCCGGATCGAGCACCAGGAGGACCTCGTCGCCCGCCTCGATGACCGTGTCGGCCTTGGGGACGAACCCCGTGCCGCCCCGGAGGACCGAGATGATCAGCGACCCCTCGGGCAACGGCACCTCCTGGACCATCTTGCCCGCGGCCGGGGCCGTCGGGACGACCTCGACCTCGATGATCTCGAGCTGCTCGTCGCGGAGATCGAGCAGGTGCACGAGCCCGTAGGAGGGCACCTCGTGCTCGATCAGGCGCAGGATCAGGTCGGTCGCGCTGACGCACGGCTGGACGCCGAGGAGCTCGAACCACTGCCGGTTCCGGGGGTTGTTGACCCGGGCGATGATGCGCTCGCAGAGGTACTTCTGCTTCGCCATCTGGCAGATGAGCATGTTGTCCTCGTCGTCGCCCGTGACGGCGATGACGAGGTCGGCGCGCTGGATGCCCGCGCGCTCGAGGACCCACAGCTCGGTGGCGTCGCCGTACTGGACGGCGTGCTCGAGCTCCTGCTCGATCGTGAGGTAGCGGGAGCGGCGGTCCTCCAGCAGCGTGACCTCGTTGCCCTTCCCGATGAGCTCGCGCGCGAGGTTCCAGCCGACCTTGCCGCCCCCGGCGATGACGACGTACATCAGATGCCCCGCTCGACCGGCCCGAGGGCTTCCTTGAACATCTCGATCGCGACCTTCGTCGGCGAGATGGTCTCGAGGCCCTGCTCGGCGTACCAGGTCGCGCGCGCCGGGTCCATGACACGGGTGATGACGCGCGGGACGTTGAAGCGCTTCTGGGCGATCTGCGCGATGACGAGGTTCGTGTTGTCGCCGTGCGTCGAGGCGATGAAGAGGTCGGCCTCGGCGATCCCGGCCTCGACGAGGGCCTCGATCTCGATCGCGGTCCCGACGGTGAAGCGGCCGCCCGCGTCCTCCCACGAGGTGGGCTGGCCGGCGTCGAGGCGCTCGTGGGAGAGCGGGTCCTCGTCGAGCACGGAGACCTCGTGGCCCGAGGCGAGGGCGGAGCGGGCGACGGCCGATCCGACGCGACCGGCCCCGGCGATCACGACGAACATGGGGTCCCGCTCCTGCGTGGGGCGTGCATCGGCCGCAGACTACCGGCCGTTCGCCGGCGGGCGTCCGGTCCCGAGCGCCCCGGCGGCGTCGTCGGGGGCGGTGCCCCCCGGGCGGTCCGGCGCGGCGGGGTCGCGGGCCGCCGGGGCCGTGAGGATGACCTGGCAGGTGGCCCTGCCGAGCACGTACTTCGTCACGGCGCCCACGAACGTGTCGTTGGCCCCGCTGCGCCCGCCGAGCAGGGCGCCGCCCCGGATCCGCGTGGGCTCCTCGGCGCTCATGACGATCGCTTCGACGCCGCGGCGCTGCGCCTCGTCGACGATCGCGCGCCCCGCGCTGCGGGCCCGGACGGTCGCGGTGGCGACCTCGACGCCCTCGTACTCCTCGCCGACCGCCTTGGCGCGGGCGAGCGCGAGGCGCGCGCGCTTGAGCTGGCCGTCGGGCAGGCGAGCGTCGATCGGCAGCGACATGGGGACCTCGAAGACCCAGAGCGCCTCGATGAGCGCGCCCCGCTCGTCGGCGAAGTCGTCGTGCACGTCCCCCGCCAGGCGCCCCGCGGTCTGCACGATGTCGTCGTCGTACTCGTTGCCGAGGATCGGCACGAGGATCGAGCCGAACTGCCCGAGCTCCTCGAGCTCGTCGCGGTTCTGGCGCAGCGCCGACTCCCGGACGGTGACGCGCCTGGTCAGCGACTTCTCCTGGCTCGTCCGGTAGAGGACGTACAGCCCCAGCCCGACGACCATCCAGGTCATGCCGACGTAGCGCGCGCCCTCGTGGAAGACGAGGACGCTGACGAAGGTCACGGCCGCCAGCAGCGCGCCGAGCACCGCCGGCAGCGGGAGCGAGCCGCCGCGCACCGTCACCGAGAGCGGCATCGCGTACGGGCGGTGCCGGGCGGGCTCCTTGTAGCGCAGGCGGATGACGCTCAGGTGGGCGAGCAGCAGGCCGATCAGCGCGCCGAAGGCGTAGATGCCGACGAGGAACTCGAGGTCCTGCGGGATCACGAGCGCGCTGGCGAGCACGCCCGCGACGACGATGAAGACGTACGGGGTGCCCCGGGTCGGGTGCAGCCGGCCGAGGCTGCTCGGGATCTGGCGGTTCAGCGAGAGCTGGTAGGCGAGCCGGGAGAGGCCGAGCATCGCGGAAGCCGCCGCCTCGACGAGCGTGAGGGTCGCGGCGAGCGCGAACGCGTACGTCAGGCCGTCGGCGAGCCAGTCCTGCTCGAAGGCGGCGGTGATCGCGAGCACGGGCGCCTCGAGCTCGTCGCCCTGCAGGGGCGCGACCTCGCCGAAGGCGGGAACCGCGGTGAGCGCGACGAGCGCGATGCCGACGTAGACCGTGGCGACGCTGAGGGTCGCGGCGGTCACGAGGCGCCGGAGGCCGCGGCGACGCACGCCGACCTCGCCGGCCAGGCCCGCGGCGGACTCGAGGCCGATGATGACGACGGTCGCGACGCCCACCGCGAAGACGACGTCGTCCCAGGTCGGGGCCGTCCCGAGGTCGATCGTCGCGGTGAGCGCGTCCCACGAGAAGAACGTCGCGAGGCCGAGCACGACGAGCCCGACCTGCAGGACGAGGTCGGCGACGACCAGGACGGCGATCCGCCGGATGCGGCTGCCGGAGAAGCCCCGGATCGCCCCGACGGAGACGGCCGCGATGAGCCCGACGCACAGGAGGACCTCGGGCGTCCCCTCCCCCAGCGGCGCGTAGAACGCGGCGGCGTAGTTCGAGGCCGCGAAGGCGCAGACCGCGATGAGGATGAGGTAGTCGAGGAGGATCGCCCAGCCCGCGACGAAGCTCCACAGCTCGTTGAACGCGTACCGCGCGAAGACCGTCGAGCCGCCCCGGTCCTGGTGCAGCGAGGCGCCCTCGACGTAGGTCATCGCCGCGAGGCCGAAGAGGAGCGCGGCAAGCAGGAAGATGACCGGGGTCAGGCCGAGCGCGTTGTTCGCCACGACCCCGAGCGAGAAGTAGAGGCCCGCGGCGAGCGCCGCGTAGACGACCGCGAAGAGCACGGGCGAGCCGAGCGTGCGGCGCCCGATGGCGTCCGGGGCGCGGAGGCGCGAGGGGCTCACTCAACGCCCCCGGGTGGCCAGGTGGATGCGGCCCGCGCCGGCGACGACGAAGAGGACGCCGAGCAGCAGGCCGATCGAGATCGGGCTGCCGCCGCCCGCGACGGTGCGGACGACGAGGGCCACGCCGATGAGGACCATGAGCCCGGAGAGCAGGACGGTGGCCCGGCGCTGGAGCTCCCGCGGGTCCACGTCAGGCCCTCCCGGCGCGGGACTGCTGCGTCTCGCGCGCCACCGGGATCTCGTTCGGGTCGTGCTGGATGATCACGCGGCAGGGGCGCTCGGCGAGCACGGTCTCCACGGTCTTCCCGAAGACGGACGTCCCCGTACGCGGGGGAAGCGCCATGACGATCGCGCGCGCCGACATCTGCCGCGCCTCGTTGACGATGAGCCGCCCGGCCTGCCCCGCGCGGACCTTCTCGTAGTGGCCGGTCACCCGGCGGCCGCCCTGGATCTTGGCCTGCTCGATGACCTCCTGCGCGGCGAGCTCCTGCTCGGGCAGGTCGGCGTCGAGCGGCGAGGAGGTCGGCACGACGATCGGCACGATCACGTGGATGCCCTTGCGGCGCCGCGCCGCCACCTTCACGGCCGTCGCCATGGCCCCGGGCGAGTAGGTGCTCTGGTCCAGGGCGACGAGCACGGACTCGTACTCCGCCTCGTGGTCCGTGACGGGCCTGGGGGTGGCGACCTTCGTCGTCGTCGTCAGGTCCAGCCCCTGGCTCCGGCGGTACAGGGGGTAGATGACGAGGCCCAGCAGCAGCCAGCCGAAGCCGGCGAGGGCGACGTCGAGGTAGATGACCGTGACCGTGAGGAACGCGAGGCCCGTGCCGATCCCGCCGACGATCGCGAAGAGCGGGAGGTCGAGGCCGCGGATGCGGACGTTGCCCGGCCCCCGGTAGGTCCGGTCGAAGTCGGGCTTCTTGATTCGCAGGGCGATGACGGCGACGTGCGCGACGGTGAACGAGAGCATCGCGCCGAACGCGTAGAGATTGCCGAGGAAGGCCGCCTTGCCGGGGAGCATCGCGACGCAGGCGATCGCGCCGAAGACGAGGATCCCGATCCACGGGGTGCCGTGCTTCGGATGGAGCTGGCGCAGCCGGTCCGGCACCTGGCGGTAGAGCCCCATGGAGTACACGAGCCGGGAGACGCCGATGATGCCCGCGTTCGTGGCGATGAAGAGGATCGTGGCGGCGAGCAGGCCGACGTAGACCTCGGTCGGGCCGGCGAGCACCCCGAGGTCCATGTTCTGGACGACGCCGAGGACGGGGTCGCCCGCGAAGCCGCCGTCCTCCTCGGCGACCCCCAGGAGCGTCTCGTACTCCCCCGTCGCCGGGTTCCGCGTGACGGGGAGCGCGCTGAGCGCGACGATCGGCAGCAGCGCGTAGATGGCGAAGACGGCGATGACGACGCGGTTGATGGCGGCGGGAATCGTCTTGCGCTCGTCCTTGGCCTCCTCGGCCATGTTCGAGATCGTCTCGATGCCGGTGTAGGCGATCATCCCGACCGGGATCGCGACGAGGAAGTCCTTCCAGGTCGGCGCGACGCCGAGGCTGACGTTGTCGATGAGGACGTCGACGTCGAGCACGAGGTACAGGCCGACGCCCACCAGCAGGAGCTGGGTCGCGAAGTCGACGAGCGCGAGCAGGACGTTGACCCCCGCGGACTCCTTCACCCCACGAACGTTCACGAGCGAGAGGAGCACGACCACGCCGATGCCGAAGACGATGTCCCCCGGGCTCGTCTTGAGCGCGTCCCAGCCGACGACGGAGCCGAAGTAGTGCGGCACGAAGAACGCCGAGATGGCGATCGTGATGGTGTAGTTCAGCATCTGCGCCCAGGCGGCGAAGAAGCTCGCGAACTCGTTGAAGGCCCGGCGCGCGAACGAGCTCGAGCCGCCGGCCTCGGGGTACATCGAGGTCGCCTCGGCGTAGGTGGCGGCCGTCAGGAAGAAGATGAAGCCGGTGATGATGAACACCACCGGCGTGAGGCCGAGCGCGTAGGACGCGACAAGCCCGAGCGCGTAGTAGATCGACGAGCCCACGTTCCCGTAGGCCGTCGAGAAGAGGGCGTTGACGCCGAGGACGCGCTGGAGTCCGTGGAGACGGCGTTCTGCCATGGGGCGTCGCGCAGTGTACGCGCCGCCCCGGCGCGGCTAGCGGCGCGCGCGCTCGAGCGTGTCGATCTGCTCCTGCTTGCGCATGATGATGTGCTCCAGCCGGTGCTCGAGCGCCTCGGACGGGCCGGCCTGGCCCGTCGCGGGGATGACGTCCTGGAGTCGCTCGACGACCTCGCGCTCGACCCCCACGAGCCAGTCGATCGCCTTGACGGGGTCCGCGTGGTGGCGGACCTCCGCGACGTCGGTGGACGGGGTCCCGCCGAGGGTCACGAGCTTCTCGACGAGCCGCCGCGCGTCCTCGATCTCGCGCTCCGCGAAGCTCCACAGCTGCGCGCCGAGCGGCGCGAACTGGAAGCCGGTGATCGAGCCCGCCGCGACGGTGTAGGCCACCGCGCTGCGGAACTGCATCGGGAGCGCCACGTTCAGCCGCTCCACGACCGCCTCGACGTCCATCGGTTCCTTGTCGTCTCCGGTTCCCATGCGGGCGCTCCTACCCGTCGAGCGCCGCCCGCACCCGCGCGGCGACCGCGGCGGCCTCGCCCTCCTCGTACTTCGTCCGCGGCCAGAAGAACCCGCGGAGCCCGTCCCTGCGCTTCCGGGGCACGACGTGGACGTGCAGGTGCGGGACGGACTGCGAGACGACGTTGTTCATCGCCACGAAGGTCCCCTGGGCGTCCGTCGCCTCCTCCACCGCGCGGCAGACGCGTTGCGCGGTGGCGAACAGCGGCTCGACGAGGTGCGCGGGGAGCTCCGGCAGCGTCTCGTGGTGCTCGCGCGGGACCAGGAGCACGTGGCCGGGAAAGAGCGGGCGGACGTCGAGGAACCCGACGCAGTGCTCCTCCTCCAGCACGAGTGCGGCGGGCGCCGTGCCGGCGACGATCGCGCAGAAGAGGCAGGAGTCGGCCATGCGGCCCGACGCTAGCGCCGCATCGGAGGGGCTGACCCCTCCGATGCGTTCGAGCGGCACGGCGGTCGGGGCAGGATCCGCGAACGGGCTCGCTCGGCGAGCCCGGGTACGGGGACCGCGCGCCGCT
>JAOPZO010000365.1 GCA_025964065.1 Solirubrobacterales bacterium
GCGCATCTGCGGGGCCTGCCCCCGCCGATGCGTTCCTGGCATCCGTCACGCGGTCACCGTCCCCATCGTGCGGTGGTAGAACGCCATGCCCTCGGCGGCCGGGCCGTCGAACTGCACGCGTCCGTGGTCGAGCACGACGACGCGCTCGCACGTCCGCTCGACGAGCGAGGCGTCGTGGGAGACCAGCACGAGCGTCGCGCCGCCCGCGACCGCGTCGGCGATCCGCGCCTCGCACTTGCGCTGGAAGGCCTCGTCGCCGACGGCGAGCACCTCGTCGATGAGCAGCGTGTCGGCCTGCAGGTGTGCGGTGATCGCGAAGCCGAGCCGCACGAACATGCCGCTCGAGTACGTCTTGACGGGCGCGTCGATGAACGTCCCGAGCTCGGAGAACTCGATGATCGCCGGCGTCACCGCCTCGATCTCCGCGCGGGAGAGCCCGTGGAGCGCCCCGCTCAGCTGGATGTTCTCCCGCCCCGAGAAGTCGCGGCCGAAGCCCGCGCCGAGCTCGAGCAGCGAGACGACGTTCCCGCCCGCCTCCATCGTCCCCGCCTGCAGCGGGATGATCCCGGCGAGCACCCGGAGCGTCGAGGACTTGCCGGCGCCGTTGCGTCCGACGATGCCGACCGTCTCGCCCGGCGCGATGCGCAGCGAGACGCCGTCGAGCGCCCGGACCGGCTCGGGCCCGTCCGCGCGCCTGCGCAGCAGCAGCTCCTTCAGCGTGCCGCCGCGGTCGGCGCGCATGGAGAACGAGCGCGTCGCGCCCGCGAGCACGATCTCGCCGGGAGCGGCCACTAGACGACCACCGCCAGCTCGCCCTGCAGGCGCACGAAGAGCGCCCGGCCGACGGTCACCGCGACCGCCGCGGCGACCATGACGTAGGCGAGCGTCGCGAGCGACGGCACGTCGCCGGCGTAGACGATCGCGCGCACGCCCTCGATGAACGGCGAGACCGGGTTGACCCACTCGAGGACGAAGCGCGCGGCCGGCTCGTCCGTGATCCGGTCGGGCCGGAAGAAGATCGGCGAGAGGAAGAACCACGGCAGCAGCACGGCGCTCAGGATGGGCGCGACATCGCGGAAGTACGCGTGGAGCACCGAGACGGCGAGAGCGCACCCGAGCGTGAAGACGTAGGTCGCGGCGAGCACGAGCGGCAGCAGCAGGAGCGCGGGCGACGCGGTGCCGCGGAACGCGAGCGTCACGATCGCGACGAGCGCGAGGACGGCGCAGAACGTCACCATCTGGACCGAGACGACCGCGGCGGGGATCGTCTCGCGCGGGAAGCGCGCCTTCCGGATCAGCGAGCCCTGGTCGAGCAGCGACGGAGCGGCGCCGAGCAGCGACTGCGAGAAGAACATCCACACGACGAGGCCGACCATCAGGAAGAGCGGGTAGTCGTCCTCGCTCGCGACGTCGAAGACGATGCCGAACATCAGGTAGTAGGCGCCCATCAGCACGAGCGGGTTCACGACGTACCAGGCCACCCCGAGCAGGGAGCCCTGGTACTTCTGGCGCAGCTCGCGCCGGACCATCTGCTCGAAGAGGAAGCGGAAGCGCAGGTAGTCAGCCATCCAGCCCGGCATTGTCGCGGGTTGCGCCCCTCGTGCGCGGGTAGCGCCGCGGCATGTTCCAGCCAGATGTCGTCCCGGGGGTCCACCGGGGCTGCGATGCCGACACGAACTGGTACCTCCTGCAGGAGGACGACCGGCTCACGCTCGTCGACGCCGGCCTGCCCGCGTCGTACCGGACGCTGCGGTCCGGGCTCGGCGAGCTCGGGCTGCCGATGACCGCGATCCAGGCCCTCGTGCTCACCCACGGGCACTTCGACCACGTCGGGATGGCCGAGCGCCTGCGCCTCGAGCTCAACATCCCCGTGCTCGTGCACCCCGCCGACGTGGAGCTCACGAAGCATCCGATGACCTACCGGACCGAGCGCCGCCGGGAGCGCTACCTGCTCACCCAGGTCCAGGCGCTCCCGGTGATGGCGCGGCTCGCCCGCGCCGGCGCCTTCCGCCCCGCGCCCGTGCAGCAGGTCACGACGTTCGCCGACGGGCAGGTCCTCGACGTGCCGGGCCGCCCGCGGGTCGTCTTCACCCCTGGCCACACCGACGGCCACTGCGCGCTCTTCCTCGAGCAGGCGAACGCGGTCATCTCGGCCGACGCGCTCGTGACGCTCGACCCGTACACCAACCGCCGCGGCCCCCGGCTCGTCGCGCGTGCCGCCACCGCGGACGTCCAGCGCAACCTCGCGTCGCTCGACGCGCTGCAGGAGACCCGTGCGCAGGTCGTGCTCCCCGGCCACGGCGAGCCCTTCCGCTCGGGCGTCGGCGCCGCGGTCCGCATGGCCCGGCAGGCCGGCGCCGCCTGAGCGCCCGCGTCAGCGACCCAGCGCGCGCAGCACGGACCGGAACGCCGGCTTGGGCCGGAGCTCCTCGTCCAGCAGCGTCGCGGCGCCGCGGCCCGGCTGGGTCGCCGGGATCCACGAGTGCCGGTCCGTGAAGCCCCAGAACGTCAGGGAGCGGCAACGCGGGACGGCGCGGCACACCTCGACGACGCCCCTGAAGACCGCGGCCTGCGCGCGGAGCTCGCCCTCGCTCGCCGGCATCTCGAGCGCCACGTCGGCCTCCGTGATCGCAACGTCCAGCCCGAGCGCCGCGAAGCGCTCGACGTTCTGCCGGAACCCCCGCGGCATGCCCTCGAGGTTGAAGTGCCCCTGGAAGCCGACGCCGTCGATCGGCACGCCGCGCGCCCTCAGGTCGCGGGCGAGCGCGTAGAGCGCGTCGCTCTTCGGCCCGGGCGCCTCCGCGCCGATCTCGTTGAGGTAGAGCTTCGCGTCCGGGTCGGCGGTGCGCGCGGTGCGGAACGCGTCCTCGACCCACCCGTCGCCCATCCCGCGCTGGAAGATCGACCGCCGCCGGGAGCCGTCGTCCTCGAACGGCTCGTTCACGACGTCCCAGGTCCGCACGCGGCCGCGGTAGCGCTCGACGACCTGGCGGATGTGCTCGCGCATGACCTGCTGGACCTCGGGCTCCGGGAGCGCCTCGACCCAGCCCGGCAGCTGGCCGAACCACACGAGCGGGTGTCCGCGGACCTCCTGGTCGTGCTCCTCGGCGAAGGCGACGAGCCGGTCCGCGCCGCCCCACTCGACCCTCCCGCGCTCGGGCTCGAGCACCGCCCACTTCATCGCGTTCTCGGGCGTGAGCGTGGAGAACTGGCGCGCGAGCACCTCGCGGTAGCCCGGCTCCCTCTGGAGTGCCCCGTCGTCCACCGCGGTGCCGATCAGCCGGTCCCCCGCACGCTCGTCCAGCATCCCCGGCAGCGCGACCGCGCCGGGCCCGCGCTCCTCCTTCGCCTGCCGCAGCCCGCCCACGACGAGCAGCACCGCCACGAGGACGACGCCGACGAGCGCGATGCGACCGCGGCTCAGAACGCGCCGCGGCGCGTGAGCACGGCGGGGATCGTCTTCACCAGGATGGTCAGGTCCAGGAACGGCGACCAGCGCTCGAGATACAGGAAGTCGAGGCGGACGAGGTCGTCGAAGTCGAGGTCCGAGCGGCCCGAGACCTGCCACAGGCCGGTGATGCCGGGGAGCACGAGGTAGCGCTTGCGGTGCCAGTCCTCGAGGCGGTCGAAGTCGCGCTGCGGGAGCGGCCGCGGCCCGACGAGCGACATCTCCCCCCGCAGCACGTTGACGAGCTGCGGCAGCTCGTCGAGCGAGTACTTGCGCAGGATGCGCCCGATGCGCGTCATCCGCGGGTCCTCGCGGATCTTGAACAGCGCGCCCGCCGCCTCGTTCAGCGACTCGAGGTCGGCCTGGCGCTGGTCGGCGTCGTGGTGCATCGTCCGGAACTTCAGGCAGTCGAACGGCAGGCCGCCGATGCCGGGCCGCACGGAGCGGTAGAGGATCCCGCCGCGCGAGGTGCCCGAGACGGCCAGGGAGATCACGAGCAGCAGCGGCGAGAGCACGAGCAGGATGAGGCCGGCGAGCACGACGTCGAACGTCCGCTTGACGGCGAAGTCGATCCCGTCGAAGACGGGCGGCTTGAGCTCGAAGAGCGGGACGGACTGGCCCGGGATGAACTCCGCGCGGTGGATCAGGATCTCCATCGTCGACGGCGCCACACGGACGCGGACGCCCTTGCGGTGGCAGCGGTCCACGAGCTCGACCGCCTGCTGCTGCGGGAACTCGGGGTCGGCGATGATCACCTCGTCGAGCCGGTTGTCGGCCAGCACTCGCTCGATCTCGTCGAGCGTCCCGAGCGAGCGCAGCCCGTTGTCGGGCCGCGGCGTGATCGAGATGAAGCCGACGACCTCGATGCCCTCGTGATCGGGCGCGTCGGAGAGCGCGTGCGCCACGGCCTCGATGTGCTTCCCGGTCCCGACGAGCACGGCGCGGCGCTGGTAGCCCGCGGCGCGCAGCACGACGCCGGTGAGCGCCTCGTACGCCCAGCGGGCCGAGGCGATGTAGACGACCGCGAACGCGAGCGTCCCATAGAAGATGTAGTAGCTCGAGAACGTCTCGCCGTTCACGAGCGCGAAGACCAGCGTGACGAGCGTCGTCTGGAAGAGCGAGCCGACGATGCGGGTGAGGCCCGGACGGGTCGCGCGCTCGCCGTAGAGCCCCGAGCGCGCGAAGAGCAGCGCGGTGATGAGGTACGCGAAGGAGATCGTGTCCTCCGTCTCCTGCAGCGACGCCGAGGGGTTCCAATCGTCGAGCAGCGCGGCCTTGAGCGCGAGCGCGGAGAAGATCGCCGCGAACAGCCCCGCGAAGTCCAGCGCGAGCAGGCTGACCACGCGCGCGAGGCGCCGCAGCGTGTCGAGCTTCAGGACGAAGCCGAAGAGCGCCGGGCGGCGGGCGCGGACGTCGCGCTCGGGCAGGGGAGGCTGCACGAGCGTCGGCGGCTCGTCCGTGTGCTGCGCCTCCCTGGTCTCCTGCGTCAAGGGCATGTCTCCCACCGAGAACGTGCGCGCGCGCCGGAAGTACCGGACTTGCACCCACGCATGTGACCCGTGGACGCTAGCGCGGCGACCCGACGAGCAGCTCGCGCGCCGAGCCGTCGATGGTGCGGCGGAGCCCCTCGCGGAGGTCGATCGCGGGCTCCCAGCCCAGAAGCTCCTTCGCGCGGGTGATGTCGGGCTGGCGGACCTGCGGGTCGTCCGTCGGGAGCGCCTCGAAGACGATCTCGCTGCTGGAGCCCGTCGCCGCGATGACCTCCTGGGCCAGTTCGAGCAGCGTGAACTCGTTCGGGTTGCCGATGTTCACGGGCTGGTGCTCGCCGCTCTCGGCGAGCAGGATCATCCCGCGGATGAGGTCGTCGACGTAGCAGAAGGACCGGGTCTGGCTGCCGTCGCCGAACACCGTGATCGGCCGGTCCTGGAGCGCCTGGCGCAGGAACGTCGGGATCGCGCGGCCGTCGTGCGCGCGCATCCGCGGACCGTACGTGTTGAAGATGCGGATCATCGCCGTGTCCACGCCCTGCTGGCGGTGGTAGGCCATCGTGAGCGCCTCGGCGTAGCGCTTGGCCTCGTCGTAGACGCCGCGCGGCCCGATGGGGTTCACGTGGCCCCAGTACGTCTCGGGCTGCGGGTGGACCTGCGGGTCGCCGTAGACCTCCGAGGTCGAGGCGGTCAGGAAGCGGGCGCGGTGCTTCTTCGCGAGGCCGAGGGCATGATGTGTGCCGTAGGAGCCGACCTTGAGCGTGTGGAGCGGCAGGCGCAGGTAGTCGATCGGGGAGGCGGGCGACGCGAGGTGGTAGACGAAGTCGACCGGCTCCTCGACGAAGAAGGGCTTGACGATGTCGACGTGCATGACCTCGAACTCGGGCACGCGGATGTGCTCGATGTTCGTGAGGTTGCCCGTCTCGAAGTTGTCCACGCAGATGACGCGCAGGCCGCGGCGGAGCAGCTCGTCGCAGAGGTGGGAGCCGAGGAAGCCGGCGCCGCCGGTCACGAGTGCAGTCGTCATGTGCCAGCGAGGCTAGCGAGCAGCTCGCAGCTGCGGACTCCGCGCGGCCTTCAGATCCTTCTTGCGCACGGCGTCCGAGACGACGTACGTGCGCTTGTCCCGGCGCTCCGCGAGGCCCGCGTCCGCGAGCCGCTTGAGCACGACGGGGCACTTCTTGCAGCGCGGCTTGTCCTTGCAGCAGGACTTCTTGACGGTGACGGTCGTCGGCATGCCCGGCGAAGGTTAGGGACCCCGAAGACAATCCGCACCCCCATGGTCGGACTTCGGACCGGGCCGGTAGTCTGGCCCCCATGCCCGCGCCCGCCTTCGTCGCCAAGCTCAACGAGCAGATCGCCAACGAGTTCGCCGCCAGCCAGCAGTACATCGCGGTCGCGATCTACTACGACGACGAGACGCTGCCGCGCCTGGCGAGCTTCTTCTACTCCCAGGCGATCGAGGAGCGCAACCACGCGATGATGATGGTCAAGTACCTCCTCGACGCGGACGAGGAGGCGGTCATCCCGGCCGTCGCGGGCCCGAGAAACGGCTTCGCGGACATCGTGGAGCCCGTCGCCGTCGCGCTCGCGCAGGAGCGGAAGGTCACCTCGCAGATCGAGGGCCTCGCGAAGGTCGCGCGCGAGAACGGCGACTTCCAGTCCGAGCAGTTCATCCAGTGGTTCCTGAAGGAGCAGGTGGAGGAGGTCGCGACCATGAGCGACCTGCTGCGCACCGTCGAGCGCTCCCGCCAGAACCCCATGTGGGCCGAGGAGTACCTCGCGCGCGAGCACGGCACGCCCGAATCCGAGGACCCGACGGCGCCAACCGCCGCGGGCGGCACGCTCTAGCCGCGAGCGCCCGGTGGCACCGGGGGGACGTGCTCGTGCTTCCACGTCCCCTCCTCCTGCTTCCAGATCGGCAGGCGCTCCTTGACCTGGTCGATGATCTGGCGGGCGCCCGCGAAGGCCTCGGGGCGGTGTGGCGCGCTCGCGGCGACGAGGATGCTCGCCTCGCTCATGGCGACGCGGCCCGTGCGGTGCTCCGCGGCGGCGCCCGTGAGGCCGTGGGCCTCCACGGCCTCGTCGACGATGCGGCGCAGCTCCGCCCCGGCCATCTCGACGTAGCCGTCGTAGTCGAGGTGGGCGAGGTCGCGGGTGACCCCGGAGAAGGTCACGACGGCGCCCGCGCGCGGATCGCGCACGTGGGCGACGAGCGCGTCGAGGGAGAGCGCGTGGTCCACCACGGCGGTGTGGACGCGCGCGCCGGCGCCGCCCGAGACGGGCGGGACGACGGCGAGCTCGTCGTGCTCGTGGAGCACCTGGTCGGGCGCGGCGTACTCGCGGTTGACGGCGAGGACGAGCGGCAGCCCCTCCGCGAGGCCCTCGACCGCGGCGAGCGCGTCGGCGACCCGCGCGCCCTCGGGCAGCTCGAGCGCGAGCACGCCGGTGCCCGCGCGCTCGCGCAGCGCCGCGAAGAGCCTCACCCGGATGATCACGTCCCGGACGCTACCCGCGCGCCGCTCGGACAGGGGGTCCGAAGGTAGGATCCGGCCCATGGCCACCGAAGAAGAACGCCTCACCGTCGCACCGATCACGGGCCCCGACGACCCGAGGCACTTCACGGACTCGGGCATCGAGATCGAGCCGCTCTACGGCCCGGGGGACGTCGGCCCGAACCTCGAGGAGCGCCTCGGCGAGCCCGGCGACTTCCCGTACACCCGGGGGCCGCACCGCGAGATGTACCGCAAGCAGACCTGGACGATGCGCCAGTACGCGGGCTACGCGAGCGCGAAGGAGTCCAACGAGCGCTACCGCTACCTCATCTCGCGTGGCGCGACCGGCCTGTCCATGGCCTTCGACCTGCCGACGCAGCTCGGCCTCGACTCGGACAACCCGCGCTGCCTGGGCGAGGTGGGACGCACGGGCGTCGCCATCGACACGATCGACGACATGCGGACGGCGTTCGACCAGATCCCGCTCGACCAGGTCTCGACCTCCATGACGATCAACGCGCCGGCCGGCGTGCTGCTCGCGCTCTACGAGCTCGTCGGCGAGGAGCAGGGCGTCCCGTCGGAGAAGCTCCGCGGCACGACCCAGAACGACATCCTCAAGGAGTACATCGCCCGCGGGAACTACATCTTCCCGCCCAAGGACTCCATGCGGCTGACGACGGACCTCTTCGCGTACTGCAAGGACAACGTCCCGCGCTGGAACACCGTCTCGATCTCGGGCTACCACTTCCGCGAGAAGGGCTGCTCGGCGGTGCAGGAGGTCGCGTTCACGCTCTCGAGCGGCATCGCCTACGTGCAGGCGGCGATCGACGCGGGCCTCGCGGTCGACGACTTCGCGCCGCGCCTCGCGTTCTTCTTCAACGGCCACAACAACGTGTTCCAGGAGGTCGCGACGTTCCGCGCGGCCCGCCGCATGTGGGCGACGATCATGAAGGAGCGCTTCGGCGCACGGAACCCGAAGTCGCTCATGCTGCGCTTCCACACGCAGACCGGCGGCGTGACGCTCACCGCGCAGCAGCCCGTGAACAACATCGTGCGCGTCGCGCTGCAGGGCTTCGCCGCCGTCTGCGGCGGCACGCAGTCGCTTCACACGAACGGCTTCGACGAGGCGCTCGCCCTGCCGTCGGAGACCGCCGCGAAGACCGCGCTGCGCACCCAGCAGATCCTCGCCCACGAGTCCGGCGCCGCCGACACCGTCGACCCGTTCGCGGGCTCCTACTTCGTCGAAGCGCTGACGGACGAGATCGAATCCCGCGCGCTCGAGCTCATCGCGAAGGTCGACGAGCTCGGCGGCTCGGTCAACGCGATCGAGTTCATCACGGGCGAGATCGACGAGAGCGCCTGGGGCTATCAGGAGCGCTACCGCATCGGCCAGGACATCGTGGTCGGCGTGAACAAGTACGAGGAGGAGGAGCTCGAGGTGCCGGACCTCCTCCGGGTCGACCCCGACTCCGAGCGCGCGCAGCTCGAGCGCCTCAAGGCCTTCAAGGCCGACCGCGACCAGGCGAGGGTCGAGGAGCGCCTCGAAGCGCTGCGGACCGCCGCCAAGGGCTCCGGGAACCTCATGGTCCCGATCAAGGACGCGCTGCGCGACCGCTGCTCGATGGGCGAGGTCTGCGGCGCGATGCAGGACGTCTTCGGGAAGTACCAGCCGACGTTCTGAGAGGCGCGGGACGCAGCCGCGGGACGAGGCGGGACGGGGCGAGACGGGACGGGACGGGGCGAGGCGAGACGGGACGGGGCGAGGCGGGCCCGGCCGCCGCACGGCCGTCGCCTCCGGGCCGACAAACGTGCGGCGCCTCGTCCGCGGGGCGCCTCCGCACCGCCGGCGCGCACCCTCGTCGGCTGATGAGCGACGAGAGTGCGCCGCGTGGTCGGGATGCGCTCTCGCCACCGCCTCGCCTCGCCTCGCCTCGCGCTTCTGGGCTTTCGAGGCGCTTGCGCGCAAGTTCCGGCACGAACGCGTGTGGAGCGCGCGCAGGAGGCCGCGACAAGCTCGGGCCATGCCGCCGCACGTCCTGCGCCCCCCAGCCGACGAACGTGCGCCGACGCGCGCAGTGGTCGCCATCGCCCTGCGGCAGCACGGCCGCATCTCGGCACGGCAGCTCGCCCAGCTCGGCTGGTCCCGCGACGTCATCGCCGCCCGCGTCGCGGCAGGCTGGCTCGTCCGCGAGCACCGCGGCGCCTACCGCCTCGCCGGTGCGCCGGACACACCCGTCGCCCGCAGCATGGCCGCGATCCTCGCGGTCGATCCGCGCTCCAGCACGACCCACCGCTCCGGGCTCGTCCTCCATCGCGTGCTCGAGCCGGACGAGGGTGCGCCGGTGCATCTCACGACACGACGCCACCACCGGTCGAGGGCCGGCATCGTCGTCCATCAGGCAGCCCTCGCCCCGCACGAGGTCGTGCGCATCGAGGGCGTGCGAGTGGCAACGCTCGTGCGCTGCCTCGTCGACGCCGCGGCGACGGAGCCGGCGGCGATCATCACCCGTGCCGTCCAGGAGGCGGAGTTCCTTCGGGTGCTCGACCCCGCAGCCCTGCTCGCCTCCGCCGCCGGACGACCGGGCGCCGCGCTGCTCCGTGCGCTCGCGTCCGAACGCCTGCCGATCCGCGGCCCCCTCCGAGAGGCCTTCGAGCGCCGGTTCGCCCGATTCCTCCTCACGCGAGGCTTCCCGTTGGCGGAGGTGAACCGGCGCGTCGACCTCGAGCGCCCCGCACAGCGGGTGGTCCTCGACGTCGTGTGGTGGGAGGCCGGCCTCGGCGTCGAGCTCGACAGCCGCCAGGCCCACGCGACCGCCCGGGCCTTCGAAGCGGATCGAGAGCGCGACCGCCGCCTCGCCGTCCAACACGACCTCCTCGTCGTCCGCGTCACGTGGCGTCAGCTCCACGAGACGCCGGACGCCGTGGCTGCGGACCTCTGGACGCTGCACAGGCGGCGCGTCGGCGACCGGCGCGCCGCGAGCTGACGCACCTTCCTCCGGACCCAGCCGACCAAGGTGCGGGCCGAGGCAGCACGGCCCAGCCCGGGCGCCCGTGGCCACCCGCTCGGGTCACGCTCCCGCGCGCTGCGGGCTCGCGCTCCGCGCC
>JAOPZO010000370.1 GCA_025964065.1 Solirubrobacterales bacterium
GGCGGGCGCGGAGGTCGTCGGGCTGCCGCCCGCCGCCGCCTTCGCGGGCTACCCCGAGGAGCTGCCGACCCGCGGGCGGCGCACGCTCGAAGACGCGCTCTAGAGTGCGGGACACCGATGGCCCAGACGAAGAAGAAGCGCCGGAGCACCAAGCACCGCGGCAACGCCGCGGGCATGGTCGAGACCCGCGGGCGCACCGGGCGCAAGCCGACCGCCGCCGAGCAGAAGGCCGACTCCCGCGCCCTCGCGCGCGCCCAGCGCCTCGACCGGCCGCCGACCTGGAACGGCGCGGTGAAGAAGGCCGCGATCGCCGCCGTCGTCTTCGCGGTCGCGATCACGCTCATCTTCTCGCGGCCCATCCTGAGCTCGCTCCTCCTGGCGCTCTTCACGTTCGTGATCTACGTGCCGCTGAGCTACTACACCGACGCGCTCGTCCACCGGCGCACCCAGGCCCGCAAGGCGAAGGCGAGGGCCTAGTGGACATCGCGATGTTCACCGTCGGGCCGGTGCAGGAGAACTGCTACCTGCTCCGCACGGACGACGAGGCGACCCAGGCGGTCATCGTCGACCCGGGCGAGGAGCCCGAGAAGCTCCTGAATGGGATCGCGGAGCTCGGTGTCACCCTCGTCGCGATCCTGCTGACCCACACGCACTTCGACCACGTCGGCGCGGTCCAGCCCGTCGCGAAGGCCACCGGGGCACCCGTGTACTGCCCGGAGCTCGAGCGGCACGTCCTGGCGGACATCATGAGCTACGTCCCGTACGCGGGCTTCGGGCCGTACGAGAGCTGGGAGGCCGAGCACACGGTCAAGGGCGGGGAGCACCTGGAGCTCGCCGGCCTCGGCATCGACGTGCTCTTCACCCCCGGCCACTCGCCCGGCCACGTGACCTACGCGTTCCCCGAGCACGCCGTCCTCGCCGCGGGCGACGTCCTCTTCGAGGGCTCCGTCGGCCGCACCGACCTGCCCGGCGGGAGCCACGAGGTGCTGCTGGAGTCGATCGGCACGCTGCTCGCGACGTACGGCGACGAGTACACCGTCCTGCCCGGCCACATGGGCACGACGACGCTCGGCCGAGAGCGCGCGACCAACCCGTTCCTGCAGTAGTGCCGTCCAAGCTGCAGGCCCCACGCGGGACGTACGACGTCCTGCCCGAGCAGGCCGCCCCGCGACGGGCGCTCGAGCAGGTCGCCCGGCGCGTGCTGGAGGGCGCGGGCTACGAGCGCGTCGAGACGCCGGTGTTCGAGGCGACGGAGCTCTTCGCCCGCGGCGTCGGCGCCTCCACGGACATCGTCCAGAAGGAGATGTACACCTTCAAGGACGCCGGGGACCGCTCGCTCACGCTGCGGCCCGAGGGCACCGCGCCCATCTGCCGCGCCTACATGCAGCACGGGATGCAGGTCCGATCGCAGCCTGTGAAGCTCTGGTACCTCTCGCAGTTCTTCCGTTACGAGCGCGCGCAGGCCGGCCGCTTCCGCCAGTTCTGGCAGGTCGGTGCCGAGGCCATCGGCTCCGACGACCCGGCCGTGGACGCGGAGTGCATCGCCCTGCTCTGGACGATCCTCACCGAGCTCGGCGTGGGCGGGATCGAGCTGCGGCTCGGGTCGCTCGGCACCCCGGAGACCCGCGCGAGCTACCGCGAGGAGCTCACGGCGTACCTCCGGGCGCACGAGGAGCAGCTGAGCCCGGAGGTCGTCGCCCGCATCGACCTCAATCCGCTGCGCGCCTTCGACGCCGACCACCCCGGCACGAAGCAGGTCATGGCCGGCGCGCCCGTCCTCATGGACGCGCTGGCGCCCGAGGACCTCGAGCACTTCGAGGAGGTTCGCGGCCGCCTCGACGCCGCCGGGATCGGCTACCGCCTGGACCCGACGCTCGTCCGCGGGCTCGACTACTACTCCCGCACCCTGTTCGAGTTCACCTCCGACGTGCTCGGCGCCCAGTCCGCCGTGGGCGGCGGCGGACGCTACGACGGGCTCATGGAGCAGCTCGGCGGCACCCACACGCCGGCCTGCGGCTGGGCCGCGGGGGTCGAGCGCATGCTGCTCTCCGCCGAGCACCGGCCCGAGCCGCACGCGGTCTGCGACCTCTACGTCGCCGGCACGGGCGTCCCGGCGTTCGCGCTGGCCGTCGAGGCGCGCCGCGCGGGGCTCAACGTCCAGCTCGAGCTCGCCGGGCGCTCCCGCAAGGGGCAGCGCAAGCAGGCCTCGCGGCTGCGCGCCGCCCACGTCGCCCTCGTCGAGGACGACGGGTCCATCACGGTCGAGGACGTCGTGAACGGGGAAACCGAAGCCGTTCCCGGCGCCACCGCCGCGGTCGCACACATCCTGAAGGGACGTCACCTGTGAAGCACGCTCCGCGCCCGAACCCCTACCGCGACACCTGGTGCGGGCACCTCGGCGCCGAGCGCGCCGGAAGCCCCGCGCGCGTGTCGGGCTGGGTGCACCGCCGTCGCGACCACGGCGGGCTGATCTTCATCGACCTGCGCGACCGCTCCGGCCTCGTGCAGCTCGTCTTCCACCCGGACACGAGCGGCCCGGCGTTCGCCGCGGCCGAGAAGCTGCGCTCCGAGCACGTCGTGAGCGCGTTCGGCGACGTCGTGGCCCGCGAGGAGGGGAACCTCAACCCGAAGATGGGGACGGGCGCGATCGAGCTCGCCGTGAGCGAGATGACCGTGCTCGCCGAGTCCGAGACGCCGCCGTTCCCGATCGACGAGGACGTCGAGGGCCTCGATGAGACCCTGCGGCTCAAGCACCGCGCGCTCGATCTGCGCCGCCAGGTGATGCAGGACACGATGGTGCTCCGGCACCGCATCGTCAAGGCGATGCGGGACGTGCTCGACGAGCGCGACTTCCTCGAGGTCGAGACCCCGATCCTCACGCGCTCCACGCCCGAGGGCGCCCGCGACTTCCTCGTGCCGAGCCGCCTGCAGCCCGGCTCCTGGTACGCGCTGCCGCAGTCCCCGCAGCTCTTCAAGCAGCTCCTGATGATGGGCGGCTACGAGCGGTACTTCCAGATCGCGCGCTGCTTCCGCGACGAGGACCTGCGCGGCTTCCGCCAGCCCGAGTTCACCCAGCTCGACCTCGAGATGTCGTTCGTGGACGAGGAGGACGTCATCGACGTGATGGAGGCCGTCATGACGACCGTCTTCGCCATCGGCGACTTCCCCGCGCCGCCGCCGCCGTGGCGCCGCATGAGCTACGCGGAGGCGATGCTGCGCTTCGGCTCCGACAAGCCCGACACGCGCTTCGGGCTCGAAGTCGTCGAGCTCTCCGACGCGCTCGGCGGCTCGGACTTCAAGGTCTTCCAGGGCGTGCTCGACGCGGGCGGCGTCGTCCGCGGCATCAACGCCGGGCAGCGCGAGATGTCCCGCAAGGACCTCGACGCGCTGCAGGACGTCGCGAAGCGCGCGGGCGGGAAGGCGCTGGCCTACGCGTTCGTGGAGGAGGGCGGCACGTGGCGCTCGCCCATCGCGAAGTTCTTCACCCAGGAGCACCTCGCGGCGGCGTCGGCGGCGCTCGACGCGCAGCCCGGCGACCTCCTGTTCTTCTCGAGCGACACCGCCGGGGTCGCCGCGAACGTCCT
Organism: Solirubrobacterales bacterium; assembly: GCA_025964065.1. Lineage (GTDB taxonomy): Bacteria > Actinomycetota > Thermoleophilia > Solirubrobacterales > Solirubrobacteraceae > Paraconexibacter. Next base: position 3,585 of record JAOPZO010000370.1, read on the forward strand.
CGGGACGCTCCGGCTCGAGCTCGCGGACCGCTTCGGCCTCGTGCCCAAGGGGACGCACGACGTCCTGTGGATCGTCGACTGGCCGATGTTCGAGCCGGTCGAGGGCGGCGGCCTGACCGCCATCCACCACCCGTTCACGGCGCCGCAGGGCTCCTTCGACGATCCGGCGTCGCTCGGCTCCCGCGCCTACGACCTCGTGCTCGACGGCACGGAGATCGGCGGCGGCTCGATCCGCATCCACACCCCCGAGGTGCAGCAGCAGGTCTTCGACGTGCTCGGCCTGGACGCGGCGGAGGCCGAGGCGCGCTTCGGCTTCCTGCTCGACGCGCTGAGGTACGGCGCGCCGCCGCACGGCGGCATCGCGATGGGCATCGACCGCATCGTGGCGATCCTCGCGGGGCGCGACTCGATCCGCGACGTCATCGCGTTCCCGAAGACCGCTTCGGGCGGCGATCCGCTCACGGGCGCGCCCGCGCCGGTCGACGCCCCGCAGCTCCGAGACCTCGGCGTGAAGTCGTTGGTCGAGCCCGAGGCGGACTAGCTCAAGGACGGGGGAGGTCCGGCCGAAGGGGTGGGGGATGTCAAAGCTGTCCCGCCCCTACCAGATCGCCCTCGGAGCGCTGCTCGTCTTCGCGCTCGCCTGGTTCACGATCCTCAAGCCCTCCGACGCGGCCGAGCTCGAGCCGATCCCGGCTGCACCGGCCGCCGTCGTGCCGGGTGCCGCGGGCCTCGGGGCCGCCGTCGACAAGGCGCAGGGCGCCGCGGCGGCGTCCGACGCGAACGCGGCGGCAGGCGCGAA
>JAOPZO010000427.1 GCA_025964065.1 Solirubrobacterales bacterium
CGCGCTCTTCGCGTTCGCGTTCTACCTCCCGCGCAAGCGCTTCGGCCGGCTGGGCCTCGACGCGAAGATCGCGGTGGGCTGCCTGGTCGGCTCGGTCACCGACGGCGTGCTGAACATGCACGAGTACCTCTTCGCGTGGAACGCGAACTCGGTGAACATGGGCTCTTGGGCGTCGTTCGTGCCGACGGCCTCGCCCGACCACCAGTCGCGCTACGCGGAGGCGCTCATCTGGGGCATCCCGATGTACACGTACTTCTGCATCGGCGTGGCGATCTACGCCTCGAAGTGGATCATCCGGTGGCGCGCGGACCGCGGGTGGTCGAACGCGCGCTGCTATGGCGTCATCTTCGCCATCGCCCTGGTCTTCGACTTCGTGGTCGAGAACCTCGTCATCCGCCTCGGGCACGGCTACGCGTTCGCCCGGACGCCCTCCTCCCTCACGATCAACGCCGGCTCGCAGTTCCAGTTCCCGGTCTACGAGATGGTCTGCGTGGCGCTGCTCGGCTGCCTCTTCACGGGCCTGCGCCTCAGCGCGATGGACGCGCCCGACGGCCTCTCCTACGTCGAGCGGGGCTTCCACCGGCTCCCCGCGCCGCTGCGCGGGCCGGCGCGCTGGCTCGCCGTGGTCGGCTGGTGCGTCACGACGCTCTTCGTCGTCTACCACCTGCCGTTCCAGTTCTTCGGCATGACGGGCGACTCGGTCGCCGACCTCCCGTCCTACATGCGGCCGGGCGACTGAGGGCGGGCCGCCCGCCCGCCCCCCGGCTAGCTCTGGGCGGCCGGCGCGGGGTCGGGCTGCGGGACGGCGGCGTCCTCGACGCGATCCCACTCCCGGGCCTCCTCGATCGCGTGGGCGGCGGTGCCCCGCTTGTCCTCGCGCTTGAAGAGCTTGAGCATCGTCCGTGCCGCGTTCTGGCCCGGCATGCCGCTGATCCCCGCGACGGGGTGGGTGCCCGAGCCGGTCAGGAACAGGCCCGGGACCGGCGTGGAGTAGCCCGCGAAGCCGGGGGCCGGCTTGAGCGGCCCGAAGCGGGTGATGAGCGGGTCGACGTGGTAGACGCTGCCGTCCTGGGCGAAGAAGCGCTCCTCGATGTCCGGGAGCAGGCGAACGCGGTGGAAGACGTCGAGCTCCTCGAGGCCTTCGTAGTAGTGGTCGGCATCGCTGATGATCGACCTGCCGATCTGCTCGCGCGCGGCGTCCCAGCCCTCCCTGGGGTCGTTGGGCGCGAGGCCGGACCAGAACCACGCCGTGTCGCAGCCCTCGGGCGCGTGGTGGCGGTTCGACGGAAGCGCGGTCCCGATCTGCATGAGGCCGGGGATGTGCGGGGAGAGCTCGCCCCGCTTCGCGGCGAGCTGCGCGGCCTTGACCTGCTCGTAGCTGTGGTACCCGTTGGCCGGCAGACGGCAGTCGATGCCGTCGCCGCGCCACTGCTCGACCTTGTCCATCCGGATCCTGCCCTTGGTCAGGACGTCGAGCTTGAGGTCGGAGAAGCCGCGGGAGCGGGTCGGGATGTGCCTCACCCGGTTCTCCAGGCGGGGCGGCAGGGTGCCGGCCGGCAGCAGGTCGCGCAGGACGCGCTTGGGGCTGAACGCGGTGAGCACGCCGCGCCGCGCGTGGAGCGCCTCGCCGCCCTTCAGGCGCACGCCGGTCACGCGCCCGGCGGTGATGACGAGCTCCTCCACCTCGGCGCTCGTGCGGACGCTGCCGCCGTTGTCCTCGATGACGCGGATGAGCGCCTTGGGCAGCTCGCCCGTCCCGCCCTCGAACATCGCCACGCCGTACTTCGTGATGATCCCCATGTAGATCAGCGACCAGCCCGAGATGTCCGAGTCGTAGGCCATGAACGGCAGGCCGATGAGCAGGCACGCCTTGATCGGGTCGCTCTCGAACGTGTCCTCGAGCGCTTCGAGCTGCGTGGAGCCCATCCAGCGGCCGACCGCCACGAGCTCCTTGCGGTGCTTGAGCGTCCTCGCGGCGGCCTTGAGGATCGCCTTGGGGTCGGGGCGGACGGGGTTCGTCTGCATCATGGGGATGGCGATGTCGACGGCCGCGTGGACGACGCGGTACAGCGTGAGCAGCGCCTCGGCGTCCTTCTTGGACCAGTGCTTGAGCTCGTCGGCCGTGCGCTGCGCGTCGCGCCAGAGCGCGAGCGAGCTGTGGTCGTAGTTCAGCTGGAGGTGGACCGGGTCGATCACCTGCATCTTCAGCCCGTACTTCGATCCGAGCTCGAGGTCCTTCATGATCGTCGTCGTCCGGAACAGCGACGGCTGGATCGACGCCTCGTTGACGAGGTACCCGGGCATCCCGTCCACCGGCGCGGTCGAGGTCATGCCCCCCGGGGTCGGGTGCGCCTCGAGGACCTGGACCTTCAGGCCGGCCTTGGCGAGGTAGGCCGCCGCGACCAGGCCGTTGTGGCCCGATCCGGCGACGATGACATCAGCAGGTTGGGTCGGCACGCGCCGATCCTGGCAGACCCGCGAGCCGAGGTCAAACACATTGTCTAGACCATGTGTTCAACCGGCGGCCGCGGCCCTCAGCCCTCGCGCCGCCCCGGGGTGAAGCGCACGGGCAGCGAGGTGACCATGTTGGCCCACGAGGAGGGGAGCCGCTCGGGCGCGCCCGCGGCCTCGAGGCCGTCCATGCGGCGCAGGACCTCCTCGAGGACGACCTTCAACTCGAGCCGCGCGAGGCCCGCACCGAGGCAGAAGTGGCGGCCACCGCCGCCGAACGCCTTGTGGTCCTGCTTCGTGCGGTGGATGTCGAAGCGGTCCGGGTCCTCGTAGACGTCCTCGTCGCGCGAGGCGCTGGTGTACCACATGACCACACGATCGCCCTCGGCGATCGCCTGCCCGCCGAGCTCGGTGTCCTTCGTCGCCGTGCGGGCGAACCACTGGACGACGGAGGTGTACCGGAGCATCTCCTCGATCGCCTGCGGGATGAGCCCCGGGTCGGCCCGGAGCTGCGCAAGCTGCTCGGGGTGCTCCAGGAGGACGTGCATCCCGTGCGCCTGCGTGTTGCGCGTGGTGTCGTTGCCCGCGAAGACGAGGAGGCCGAAGAACACGAGGATCTCCGAGTCGTCGAGCTTCTGCCCGTCGACCTCGGCGGCGCGCAGGCGCATGACGAGCGTGTCCTCCTGGCCCTCGGCCTTCTGCCGCTCGATCTGCTCGTAGAGGTAGCCCGCCATCTCGACGAACGTCTCGCTCGCGGCATTGGGCTCGGGCGCCCTCTGGCCCTCCTCGATCTTCTCCGTCCAGTGGAAGAGGCGGGGGATGTCCTCGTCGGGAAGGCCCATGAGCTCGCACAGCACGCCGAGCGGGCCGGGGACGGCGATGTCCCTGACGAAGTCGCACCCGCCGGCCTCGATGACGTCGTCGATGATCTTCGTGAAGCGGGCGCGCACCGCGTCCTCGAGCTTCGCCACGGTGTGCGGCGTGAAGGCCTTCTGCAGGATCAGCCGGTACTTCGTGTGCTCCGGCGGGTCCTTGTAGAGCAGGAGGTTGCGGTTCAGGTCGAGCGGGACGACCTGGTCGGGGTGGAGGAAGATCCCGCCCTTGTAGGAGGAGAACGTGCCGGGATCCTTCGAGACCTGGGTCACGTGCTCGTGCTTCGTCAGCGACCAGAAGCCGGTCCCGTCGGGCAGGGGGTTCCAGCGCACGGGGGCCTCGCGGCGCATGCGCGCCAGGAGCGCGTGCGGCGGACCGTCGGTGTGGAGCTGCGGGTCCATGAGGTCGACCTCGGCGAGGTCGACCTGCTCGTGCGTCACGGGGGTGGCCATGGCGCGAGCATAACCCGACCGGACACTGTGTGCGAGCAATCATCCGGACAAGGTGTCAGACAACGTCCGGCGACCCGCCCGGGCCGCGGCCTCAGGCGGCGGCCGCCCGGCTCGGCGCGCCCGCGTACAGCGTGTTCCAGACGATGTCGGCCTGCGCCCGCACGGACTTCGTCGTCTCCGCGTCCGTCGCCTCCGCCAGCAGCTGGTACAGCCCGCGTTCGGTCATCCACGTGAGCCACTCGGCCGTGCGCTTCGGGTCGAGGCCGGCGACGACCGAGCCCGACTTCTGGCCGTCCTTGATGTGCTTGGCCAGGCCGGCGGCCGCGTTGTCGACGACCGCGCGGAAGGACGCCCGCACCTTCTGGTCGTAGGAGGAGGCGTCGACGAGCGAGCTCCAGATCGCGGCGTGCTCCCGGAAGACGTCCGCCGTGCCGCGCAGGGCGGCCTCGACGTCGGCCTTCGTCGCCGTCGGCGGAAGCTCCCACCACGCCTGCGCGCTGCCGACGAGCTGCTGCACGACGTCCTCGGCGAGGGCGAGCAGCAGCGTGCCCTTGTCCTCGAAGTACACGTAGAACGTCGAGCGCGAGATGCCGGCGGACCCGATGAGCCGCTCCACGCTCAGCTCGGTGAACGACTCACCCTCGGAGAGGAGCTCCTCGACGACGCCGAGCATCTGCTTGACGATGGCCTCGCGCCGCGCCTGGCGGCTGCTCGAGGACTTGCGGGTGACCGACGGCATCGCGCCAGTCTAGGGTCGGGTGCGGCGGCAGCGGCGGCGGTGCGCACCCGGCCTGGACGGGATGCTTGGACAACATGTACGATCGGCGCGATGACCGTCGAAGACAGCACCGCCGACGCCGAATTCCGCGAGCGGGTCCGGGCCTGGCTCGCCGAGCGCGCCGACCGCGCGCCGAAGCGCACGGTGCTCGTCCCGCAGGACGACGAGGCCGTGGCGCGCTGGCGCGCCTGGCAGGCCGAGCTCGCCGACGCGGGGTTCGTGGGGATCACCTGGCCCGAGGCGTACGGCGGCGGCAGCGGCACGCCCGCCCAGCGCGTCATCGTCGAGCAGGAGCTGGAGGCGAAGGGCCTGCAGGGCCCGTTCGACTTCATCGGCATCGAGATGGTCGGCCCGACCTTCATCGTCCACGGCTCCGACGCGCAGAAGGACCGCCTGCTGCGGCCCATGCTCCGCGGCGAGGAGACCTGGTGCCAGCTCCTCTCCGAGCCCGGTGCGGGCTCGGACCTCGCGGCGGTGCAGACCCGTGCGGTCGAGCAGGAGGACGGCTCCTGGGTCGTCAACGGCCAGAAGGTCTGGACCTCCTACGCGCAGCACGCGGCCTTCGGCATCCTCCTCGCGCGCACGGACCCCGACGTGCCCAAGCACAAGGGGCTCACGATGTTCGCGGTGCCCATGGACGCCGAGGGCGTGACGATCCGCCCGCTGCGGCAGATCACCGGGGACGCGGAGTTCAACGAGGTCTTCATGGACGACCTCCGGCTCGACCCCGCGGCCACGATCGGCGCGCCCGGCGAGGGCTGGCGCGTCGCGCTGACCATGCTCGGCTTCGAGCGCGTCGGGGTCGGCTCCGGCCTCCACGCCGCGCGGCTCGACCGCCTCGTGGAGGCCGTCGGGCGCCGTCCCGAGGACCGCGAGGACCGCGCGACGCTCATCCGCCTGGGGCTCGTCGCGAGCGAGCTGCTCGCCCTGCGCCACACGAGCGAGCGCATCGTCGAGGAGATCGCCGAGGGCAGGGTCCCCGGCCCCGAGGCCGGCCTCATCAAGATCACGAGCGTCACCGCGTCGCTCGAGGCCGCGCGCCTCGCCGTCGACGTCGCCGGCGCCGAGGCGCTGCTCGACGGGGAGTGGGGCCACCAGGTCTCCGCGCTTCCGGGCGTGCGCTCCGCCGGCGGCACGGAGGAGATCCTCCGCAACCTCATCGGCGAGCGGGTCCTCGGACTGCCGCCCGAACCGCGACCCACGACGAAGGCCTAGGGGCTCGACATGCACCTCCTCCTCTCCGACGAGCAGGGGTTCCTGCTCGAAGCCGCCGCCGATGCGCTCGGCCGCACGAACACGATCGAGGGCGCCCGCGAGGCGCTCGACGGCGCCGAGCCGCCGCAGCTGTGGGGCCTCGCCACGGAGGCGGGCTGGACCGGCCTGCTCGTGGGCGAGGACGCCGACGGCGCCGAGCTCTCCGCCTACGACGCGATGCTCGTGCTCGAGGCCTGCGGCCGCCGCCTCGCGGACGCCCGGCTGCTGGGCCACCTGCCCGCCACCGCCCTGCTCGAGCAGGCCGGCGCGGACGCGGGGCTCCGTGGGGCGCTCGCCCGCG
>JAOPZO010000436.1 GCA_025964065.1 Solirubrobacterales bacterium
CGCGGGCGACCTCCTGCTCGTGCCCGGCGGCGGCGAACGGCTCCACGCGCTGGCAGGTGTGCGCTGCGAGCGGGCGCCAGCGGACGATCCCGGCGGGCCCGCGGTCGCAGAAGCCCGGGGCGACGCCGACGAGCTCGTCCCCGTCGTGGACGAGGACGACCGCGAGCCGCGCGCGGGCGGGGCGCGCGTGCGCCCACCAGCCCAGGAGCCACCCCGAGACGCAGAACGGGCGCGAGCACGCGTCCGCGAGGGCGTCCCAAGCGGCCGCGTGTGGGGCGAGCGCGGCCGCGTCCGTCACGACGGTCGCCTGCAGCGCCGTCGCCGGCGCGGCCGGTACCCGGGTCAAGCGGGCCGGCGCAACAGGCGGCGGCGGGCCTCGAAGGCGGTGACCATGACGTTGCCCTTCATCCGGTCGCGGACCGCGCTGTCGCCGTACGGCTTCGGCGTGAGGCCGAGCTTCCGGACGCGCCCGTTCCACTGGTAGACGCCGCGGCGCAGGTGGTCGGCGGTCGTCTGGAACCCGACGGAGAACGAGAGGGCGACCTCCGGGCCGTTCTCCACCCAGTGTGGCGTGCACGGCGGGACGTGCAGCGCCTCGCCCGGGGTGAGGTCGAACTCCTCGACGTCCACGGGGACCACCTTCGGGTTGCGGCCCTCGTGCCGGTAGAAGGTCTCGAGCTGCAGCCGCTCGGCCTCGGGGTCCGGGTGCCGGCCGATGGAGAACTTCTTCACGCCGCGGACGTGCAGGAGGAAGCTCGGCTCGGGGTCGTAGTGGACCGGGGTCGTGTTCCCGCCCGAGGAGATGAAGATCACGCCGTGGTGGTCCTGCAGGTCCCCGACCGGGACGCCGACCATCGGGGCGAGGTCGACGAGGAGCTCCTCGAAGAGCTCCTGGTACCCCGCCTGGCGCGGGAGGCCGGGGACCGACACGGGCATCGCGACGAAGCCGGGGCGCTCGCCGATCGTGCGGATGATGGCGGCGGGCGAGTCGGCCGTGCGCTCCCCGAGCTCGATGGCGTCCTCGGCGATGACGCTGCGGTTGCCCCCGTGGTGCTCGATGGAGCCCTCGGGGAGCCGCTCGGCGAGGTCGGCGAGCGCGCCGAGCTCGAACAGGGGGTTCCCGGGGAGGTCGTGCTGGACCTTGAACGGGCGCTTCGCGTACTTCGCGCGTGCCTCGTCGAGGTCGTAGCCGATGTGCCTGCCGGAGGCGGCGGAGCCGTTCGCGGTGCCGGTCATGCGCGCCATCCTGCCATGCCGAGCGGTACGGGACGAGCAGGAAACGGGCGCGGTGGGCGCGTCCCGGCCTCCTAGGATCAGGGGATGAGCCCGTTCTGGATCTGGACCCAGGTCCTCATCGTCGTCTTCACGCTGGCCTCGATGATCATCGCCATCACGAAGCTCGTCTGAAGGCGTCCTCAGCGGCCGAGGAGCCGCGCGAGGCCCGAGCGCCGGCGCTCCGGCATGGCCGGCGCGGGCGGGATCGGCCCGCCCGTGAGGATCGCGTAGGGCACCTCGTGCGCGAGCCACGAGGCCTGCTCCCCGTACCCGGCCTCGACGAGCTCGGGGCCGATGGAGGGGCGACGGCGCTCCGCGGAGTGGCCGTCCGAGGCGATGGCGTGCGCCAGGCCCTCCCGCACGAAGCGATGGGCGACGTCCTGCACGGTCCGGCCGAAGCGCCCGACGAGCGCGCCCGCGGTGACCTGGCCGAGCATCCCCTGGGCGATCAGGCGCTCGTAGGCGGCCGGGTCGCGCTGGAAGGCCGGGCAGCGCTCGGGGTGAGCGAGGACGATCTCGTGCCCGCGCGAGCGCAGGATGCCGAGCACCTGCTCCAAGCCCGTCGCGGTGGGGGAGAGCGGGCACTCCACGAGCAGGTGGGTGCCCTCCGGGCCGCCCAGCCGGAGCGCCACGAGCTCCTCGTCGGGGAGCTCGGCGGCGCGGGTCATCGCGAGCTCGGCCCCCGTGCGGAGCTGGAGCGGCACGTCCGCGGCGGCGAGCGCGACGCGGAGCTCGGCGACTCCCGCCGCGATCCGGGCGGCGTCGTTGACGGGGTAGTCCCACGAGACGTGCGGGGTGGCGACGATCGCGAGCGTGCCCGCGGCCACCGCGGCACGAGCGAGTGCGACGGACTCCTCGACGGTGTCGGGACCGTCGTCGATGCCCGGGAGGATGTGGCAGTGGATGTCGATCACCGGAGCGCCACAGGGTAGGGTCCTGCCCGTGTTCGGCTCGATCGTCGTTGGCACGGATGGCTCGGAGACGGCGCACCGCGCGGTCGCGCAGGCCGTCGACCTCGCGAAGTCGCTCGGGGCCCGCCTCGAGATCGTCTGCGCCTACGAACCCGTCTCGCGCACGCGCCTGCGCGAGGAGCGCGGGACGGTCCCCGCCGACATGCAGTGGATGGTCAACGCCCGCGAGGACGTCGAGCTGACGCTGCGCGAGGCGGTGGAGCAGGCGGAGGCCGAGGGCGTGCAGGCCGAGACCTACGCGCGCCAGGGCGACCCGGCCGACGCGATCCTCGACGTGGCCGAGGAGCGCGGGGCGGACCTCATCGTCGTCGGCAACCGCGGCATGACGGGCGCGAAGCGCTTCCTGCTCGGCTCCGTGCCGAACAAGGTCTCCCACCACGCGCCGTGCTCCGTCCTGATCATCCGGACGGTGTAGGCGGCGCGGGCGGCGCGGGACGTCGCACGGGGAGGCCCGGGCGGGTCGCGGTCTCCGCGTCGAGCAGGCCCCAGCCGTAGCGCCGGTCGCGGCCCGGCGCGCCCAGGTCACGGGCGGTCGCCTCGAGGCGCTCCTCGACCGCGTCGGGCGCCGGGTCCGGCCCGAGGACGCCCGAGGCGATGACGAGCGCGGCGACCGCCGAGACGTGCGGCGTGGCCATGGAGGTCCCCTCGAAGCGCTCGGGGATCCCGAAGCTCCGGCGGCTCCCGCTCGCGTAGGTCACCTGGAAGATGTCGCGCAGCGTGTCGTCCGTCGGGTCGCAGCGCGGGTCGTCGAGGAGCCCGGCGTCCCCGCCGCCGCCCGGGGCCACGAGGTCGAGGTCCCGCCCGACGTTCGAGAAGCTCGAGAGGCAGCCGTGCTCCGTGGTCGCCCCGACGGCGATCGCGTGGCGCGCCCGGGCGGGCAGGACCACCCGGCTCGCGCCCGTGTTCCCGGCGGCGGCGACGACCACGGCGCCGACGCGGTGGGCGTAGGCGATCGCCGCGACGACGTCCTCGACGTCGGAGGTGACGACCTCGTCGGCGAACTCGATCGAGACGTTCACGACGTCGGCGCCGTTGCGCGCGGCCCAGCGGATGCCCTTGGCGATGTTCGCGGAGGAGCCCTCGTCCAGGCGGTCGAGGACCCGGACCGGCATGAGCCGCACACCGTAGGCGAGCCCCGTGAGGGCGACGCCGTTGTCCGTCGCCTCCGCGATGGTCGAGGCGACGTGGGTGCCGTGGCCCGAGGCGTCGTCGGGGTACGGGTCGTCGTCGACGAAGTCGTGGCCGCGGACGAAGCGGAAGCCCTGGAGGTCCGGGGACCGGCGGTGCGGCGGCCGGTTCCGGTACGCGACGCCCGAGTCGACCACGGCGACGACGACCCCGGCGCCGCCCGGGCGGCCCTTGGCGATCAGGTGCCGCCAGGCGCCCAGCGCGTCCACGCCGTAGGGGCCGGTGAAGTTCCACTGGTCCTGCTGCCAGCCCCCGAGGGCGGTACCGCGGCCGGGGTCGTCGGGGACGAAGGTGGCCGCGTGGCCGCGCGGCGCCGCCGTCGCGGGGGCGCTCAGGAGCAGCAGGGTCGCGACGAGGGCGATGAGCAGGGGGAGCTTGGACAACGTGCGATCCTCGACGCCACGATGACAGGGCACGCGGCGGTGCACGCCGACCACGAGGCGGGCATGCGGCTCGCCCTCGCCGAGGCGGACCGCGCGCTGGAACACGACGACGTCCCGATCGGTGCGGTGGTCGTGCGCTGGGCCGACGGGGCGGTCATCGGAGCGGCCCACAACGAACGCGAGCTGCGGGAGGACCCGACGGCCCACGCCGAGGTCCTCGCGCTCCGGGCGGCCGCGGCGGCGGGGGGCTCCTGGCGCGTGCTCGAGGCCACCCTCTACGTGACCCTCGAGCCCTGCGCGATGTGCGCCGGGGCCATCGTGCTGGCCCGCATCCCGCGGGTGGTCTTCGGCTGCACGGACCCGAAGGCCGGCGCCGCCGGCTCCGTCCTGGACGTCCTCGACGTGCCGCAGCTCAACCACCGCCCCGAGGTCGTCGGCGGCGTCCTGGCCCCGGAGTGCTCGGAGCAGCTGCGCGCGTTCTTCCGCGTGCGACGGTCCGCGGCGCGGGGCGGCGGCGCGGCGGCGGGCTGACAACTCCTACCCCGCGGCCGCGACGTCCTCGGCCGCGAAGCTCCGCGCGGTCGTCCGGCGGCGCGCGCGCCGCTGCCAGCGCCGCGCCAGCAGGCCGTACTGCGGCCCGAAGAGCAGCGCGAACGTGAAGCAGGCCGCCGCGACGAGCCCCATGGCCCCGGCGATCGAGGCATCGATCGCGAGTGCCGCGGAGTACCCGCCCGCCGCACACGCCCAGCCGATCCCCACGGCGATCGCCAGCATCGCCCAGAGGCGGTTCGTCAACAGGTACGCGGTCGTGGCCGGCACGATGAGCATCGAGACCACGAGGATCGCGCCGACGGACTCGAACGCGGTCACCGCCGTGACCGCCACCGCCACGAGGAGGATCCGCGAGAGCGCGGTGGGGGAGATCCCGATCGTCAGGGAGAACTCCGGGTCGAAGCTCGTCGCCTTGAGCTCCTTCCAGAGCGCCGTGACCAGCGCCAGGTTCCCGAGGGCGACCGCCCCCAGGGCCACCACGGAGCTCGCGACCTCGATCCCGCCGAACTCGAGCGTCCGGAACGGCGCGAACGCGATCTCGCCGTAGATCGTCGAGTCGAGGTCGAGGTGCGCGCCGCTCGCGTAGCGCGTGATGCCGATGACTCCGAGGGCGAACAGCGCGGGGAAGACGAGGGCGATCGCGGCGTCGCTCCTCACGAGCCCGGTCGCCCTGAGCGCGTCGACCGCCAGGACGCAGAGGATCGCGAAGAGCCCGGCGCCGAGCACGATCGGCAGCGGTGCCCGGGTCTGCGTGAGGAGGAACGCCAGGACGATCCCGGGCAGCACGGCGTGGGAGACGGCGTCGGACATGAGCGCGACCCGTCGCAGGACGAGGAACGGTCCGAGCAGCCCGGTCGCGGTCGCCAGCAGCCCGGCGGTCACGACGATCGTCAGGTCGTCGTTCACGTCGGCTCCCGGTCCGCGGCGGCCAGGGCGACGAGGCGGTCGGCGTCGTCGTCGCCCAGGCTCCGGCGCAGGTCGCTCGGGTCGGGCTCGCGGGCGTCGGGAAGCGCGAGGCGGTGCCCGTGCTCGAGCCAGGCGCTCCAGAGGTCCCGGCGCTCGAGCACCGCGTGCGCCGCGGCGGCCCCGCGCTCGGAGAGGAAGAGGCGCTCGCCGTCCCGCGCGAGCAGGCCGGTGCGGTCGAGCGCCCGGAGCGCCCCGCGCAGCTCGCC
>JAOPZO010000441.1 GCA_025964065.1 Solirubrobacterales bacterium
CCACCACGCCGGGGAGCACCCCCGTGCCCCCGGCCCCGCCCGCCCGCGGCACGCCCCCCGAACCGCACGCCGGAGGCCGACGCCGAGACGGAGCGGCTCGACCTGCGCCCGCCGTCGTCCAGGCGGCTCCTAGTAGCGGCGGTCGACGGGCTCGGCGTACGTCTCGCGGACGGCGCCGCGCCCGCCGCGGTCGGCCCAGATGGTCATCATCAGGATCGTCAGCAGCAGCCCGAGCACGCCGACGACCATCAGGATGACGCCGACGGTCTCGATCGAGACCCCCGACACGTCCGCCGTCACCGCGTACTTCAGGACCGCGCCGACCGCGATGAGGAAGATGCTCGTTCCGAGTTGCATGTGCCGCGGGTACCCCTGCCTCGGAGGGGCCAACCTCGTACGATGGCCGCATGGACTCGACCATGGCCGACGGCGTCTACGACATCCCGGAGGCGCTCGTCGACTTCCGCGACACGATCCGCCAGATCGTGGACGAGAAGGTCCGTCCGCGTGCCGCCGAGATCGACGCCAAGGGCGAGTACCCGTGGGACATCCGCAAGCTGTTCGCGGAGAACGATCTCCTGGGCCTCCCGTTCGAGGAGCAGTACGGCGGGACGGGCACCGGCACGCTCATGCTGCAGATCGCCGTCGAGGAGGTCGCCAAGGCGTGCGCCTCCTCCGCGCTCATCCTGATGATCCAGGAGCTCGGCTCGCTGCCCATCTCGCTGTTCGGCACGGACGAGCAGAAGCAGAAGTGGCTGCCGCGCCTGGCTTCGGGCGAGATCTCCCCGGCCTTCGCGCTCAGCGAGCCGGAAGCCGGCTCCGACCCCGCGTCCATGCGCACCTTCGCGGTCCAGGACGGCGACGAGTGGGTCATCAACGGTGCGAAGAACTGGATCACCAACGCGACGATCGCCGACTACTACGTCGTCTTCGCCAAGACGGACCGCGAGACGAACCGCATCACCGCGTTCATCGTCGAGAGCGACCGCCCGGGCTTCGACCCCGGCAAGCTCGAGCACAAGCTCGGCATCAAGGGCTCCCCGACCGGCTCGCCGACCTTCGACGACGTCCGCGTCCCCGCCGCGAACGTCATCGGCGAGATCGGCCGCGGGCTCTCCGTGGCGCTCGGCACGCTCGAGCGCACGCGCCTCGGCGCCGCCGCGCAGGCCGTCGGCATCGCGCAGGGCGCCACGGACTACGCCAACGAGTACGCGAAGACCCGCATCGCGTTCGGCAAGCCGATCAACCAGATGCAGGGCCTGCAGTGGAAGCTCGCCGACATGGAGACGGGCACCGCCGCCGCGCGCGAGCTCCTCTACAAGGCGTGCTCCATGGCGGACCGCAACGACCCGAAGCTCGCGAAGTACACCTCGATGGCGAAGCTCTTCGCGGGCGACAACGCCATGCGCGTGACGCTCGACGCGATCCAGGTGCTCGGGGGCTACGGCTACGTCAAGGAGTACCCCGTCGAGCGCATGATGCGCGACGCGAAGATCACCCAGATCTACGAGGGCACCCAGGAGATCCAGCGCGTCGTCATCGCCCGGGCGATGTCGAAGTAGCCTGGGAGGCCCATGCCGCCCTTCCGCCGCATCGCGTTCGCCGCCGTCGTCGCGCTGAGCATCGCGCTGTTCGCGATCGTGATGCTCCAGGGCTTCTCGAGCAACGGCGCGGTGCGCGCGGTCGAGACCCTCGCCGTGCTCGTCGTGGCGGCCGCCGCGCTCTTCTGGGCCATGACCGTCGTCGGGCTGCGGCTCGCCGGGTGGGAGGAGCCCGAGAGCGAGGAGGAGTTCGAGAAGGTCGTGCAGAACACGGAGCGCCTCGCGCGGCAGGGCACGTTCGCGGAGCCCGAGGAGACCGAGTTCCTCGACCTGGACCCGTACGACGACGACGACTTCGAGGAGCTCGTGCGCGACGCGCTCGACGAGCTGCCGGACCTCCTGCGGCCGCTCATCGAGAACCACAACGTCGCGGTCGTCATCTCCGACGGCGGCCGGCGCCGCGGCGCCTACGGGCTCTACCACGGGGACGGCGCGACCCGCGACGACCACCCGGACCGGATCGTCATCTACCGCGACACCCTGCGGCGGGACTTCGGGCACGACCCGGACCTCCTGCGCGCCCAGGTCACGCAGACCGTGCGGCACGAGCTCGCGCACCACATCGGGTTCGACGAGCTCGGCGTGCAGGGCCTCGGCCTGTAGGGCACTCCGCGGGCGCACGGCTCGCCCCGGCGATCTAGCCTGGCCGGACCATGATGATCGTGATGACGCCGCAGGCCTCCGAGCAGCAGGTCGAGGCGGTGCGCGAGCGCCTCGCGCGCACGGGCGTGCACGTCGTCGTGATGCCGGGGGAGCTCACGACCGCGATCGGCGCGATCGGCGACCCGCAGGGCGTCACCGAGCTCGGGCTCGAGGGCATGGACGGCGTCGACCGCGTCGTCCCGATCTCCCGCCCGTACAAGCTCGCCTCGCTCGAGCTCTCGCACTCCGCGCCGACCGTCATCGACGTCCTCGGGCGCCGGGTCGGCGGCGGGAGCACGTTCTGCCTGATCGCCGGGCCGTGCACCGTGGAGAGCCGCGACCAGACGATCGCGGTCGCGCAGGCCGTGAAGGCCGGCGGCGCCTCCATGCTGCGCGGCGGCGCGTTCAAGCCGCGGACCTCGCCGTTCGCGTTCCACGGGCTCGGCCGCGAGGCGCTCGAGGTGCTCGCCGAGGCACGCGCCGCGACCGGGCTGCCGATCGTCACCGAGTTCCTCGACGCGACCCACGCCGACCTCGTCCGCGAGCACGCCGACGTGCTGCAGATCGGCGCGCGGAACATGCAGAACTACGCGCTGCTCGAGGTCGCCGGGAAGCTCGGGCGCCCCGTGCTGCTGAAGCGCGGGCTGAGCGCGAGCCTCGACGAGCTGCTCCAGGCGGCGGACTACGTGCTGAAGGGCGGGGCCGACGTGATCCTCTGCGAGCGCGGGATCCGCACGTTCGAGACGGCCACGCGCTTCACGCTCGACCTCGGCGCCGTGCCGTGGCTCAAGCTCCACACGCACCTCCCGGTCATCGTCGACCCGTCGCACGCGGCGGGGGACCGGCGGCTCGTGGAGGCGCTCTCCAAGGGCGCGGCGGCGGTGGGGGCCGACGGGCTCATCGTGGAGGTCCACGAGGACCCGACCGCGGCGCTGTGCGACGGCGCGCAGTCGCTGTACGCGTCGGACTTCGCGGCGTTCTCGAGGACGGTCCTGGCCCACGCCGGGCTCGAGGGCAAGCAGCTGGCCTGAGCGGGCGCCGCCTACGGCGACGGGCTGCTCGCCCGGGGCCAGGCCGACGGCGCCGCGGCTTGCGGCACGCGGGAGCTCACGGGCACGACGCTCCTGTGAGCCACCGCACGAGTGGGCCGGGCCGTGGCGGGTAACGTCTGGGCTCCGCCGCGCCGTGCGTCGGTGGACCAGGACCCCGTGGAGTGCGAGGCCGGCCGGGCGCGAGCTGCTCGTGGAGTGCGAGGCCTGCCGAGCCCCATCCGAACCCTAGGAGCACCATGCCTGAAGCCGTCATCGTCGACGCCATCCGGACCCCCATCGGTCGTGCCGTGAAGGGCACGCTCAAGGACGTCCGGGCCGACGACCTCGCCTCCGTCCCGATCATGTCCCTGATCGAGCGCAACCCGGAGGTCGACTTCTCCGAAGTGGTCGACGTCCTCTACGGCTGCGCCTTCGGCGTCGGGGAGGCGGGCTACAACGTCGCCCGCAACGCCGCGCTGCTCGCCGGCCTGCCCGAGACCGTCCCCGGTGTCACCATCAACCGCTTCTGCGCCTCGTCGCTGCAGGCGATCCGCAACGCGTTCCACGCCATCGTCGCCGGCGAGGGCGAGATCTACATCGCGGGCGGCGTCGAGGCCGTCTCGCGCTCGATCGAGCAGGGCCCGTTCGAGTTCCACCCGCAGCTCGACGGCTCGGAGGGCTCCCAGTACAACGTCTACATCCCGATGGGGCTGACCGCGGAGAACGTCGCCGCGGAGTACGGCGTGACCCGTGAGCAGCAGGATGCGTGGGCCGCGATCTCGCAGCAGCGCGCCGTCGCCGCCCGCGACTCCGGGCACTTCGACAAGGAGATCGTTCCGGTCACCACGCCGGACGGCACGGTCGTCACGCAGGACGACGGCCCGCGGCCCGGCACCACGGTCGAGACGCTCGGGAACCTGAAGCCGGCGTTCAAGCCCGACGGCACCGTCACCGCCGGCAACGCCTGCCCGCTCAACGACGGCGCGGCCGCCACCCTCATCATGAGCGCGGAGAAGGCGAAGCAGCTCGGCCTCACCCCGCGGGCCCGCATCGTCGCCTCGAGCGTCGCCGCGGTCCGCCCCGAGGTCATGGGCATCGGCCCGGTCCCGGCCATCCAGAAGCTCCTGGCGGCTGCGGGCATGACGATGGGCGACATCGACGTCGTCGAGATCAACGAGGCCTTCGCGGCGCAGATCGTGCCCTCGAAGGACCAGCTCGGGATCGACGACGAGAAGCTCAACCCGTTCGGGGGGGCCATCGCCCTGGGACATCCCTTCGGCATGACGGGGGCAAGGATCATGACGACGCTCCTGAACGACCTCGAGACCCGCGACCAGACCTACGGGATCGAGTCGATGTGCGTCGCGGGCGGCATGGGCATGGCCATGCTCGTCGAGCGCCTGAAGTAGGAGCCGCTCCAGCTGGATCCGCCGCGCTCAGGTACGGCGGATCCAGAAGGAGCTCGGGAAGAGCTCCCCGGGCGGGAAGCCCGGCACGAGCGCCGCGAAGCGCTCGGGCTCGGCGGCCGAGACCGCGCGGGTCGCGAACAGCACCTCGTAGCCCGGGTTCATGCTGAGGAACGCCTGCAGGAGGTACTGCTCGTTCCAGAAGAGCCCGAGGTCGCGCACGAGGTGCGGGTGGTACTCGTACGGCAGCCACACGTCGTGGAAGTGCACGACGACACCGGGCGCCAGGGTGGGGAGGACGTCGAGGACGACGCGGTTGACGTCCCCGCCGAGCTTCACGGTGTGGGAGGTGTCGACGAACAGGACGTCACCGTCACCGAGCGCCGCGAACACGCCCATCGGCACCTCCTGCGCGGTGCGCCGCTCCTGCACGACGTCCCCCGGGAGGCCCTGGGTGAGCACGGCGGGCGGGTACGGGTTGAAGACCTGCAGCCGCGCGGGCGGCGCGCCGTCGGCGGTGTTCCGGGCGAGCGCGCCCGCGAGCACGAGCGTGGAGAAGCCCGAGCCGAGCTCGACGACGCGGCGCGGGCGCAGGTGCCGCAGCAGCGCGTGCGCGACCTCCGCGTCGCCCGTCTCGTAGAAGGTGTTGCGCGGCCTCCAGCGCGCGGGCCCCGTGCCGAAGTCCGCGAGGTGCGGCGCGAGCTCGCGCTCGGCCCAGGCCAGCTGCGCCTCGACGTCGAACGTGATCCCGGTGAGCGGGCTGACCGCGTCGAAGACGCCGGGCGGAAGCGCGTCGAGGTCCGGCACCGGGTCGTAGAAGGTGCCCTCGAGGACGGTGAGGCCGGTGGCCTCCGCGGCGCGGCGCGCGACACGGCGGGCGCGGTGCCGGGCGGCGGTGAGCGTTCGGCGCGGAAGGTGGCGGCCGGGGGCGGACACCGGGCCGATCCTACGGGGCG
>JAOPZO010000452.1 GCA_025964065.1 Solirubrobacterales bacterium
GAGCGCCCGGCGCTCGCCTCGCGGCCCGCGGGCGCCGCGGCCGTGGCAGCGCTGAACGGCTTCTACGGCAACCACCTGACGGACCGGGGCAACGCGCTCGCGCTCGCGATGGAGCTCCTCCGGGACGGCACGCCGGTGACCACGGACGCCGAGGGCCTCGCCACGGCGTTCCCCGACGCGACCTCGCGGATCGTCGTGCTCGTCCACGGCCTCTGCGAGACGGACGCGTCCTGGCGCAGACCCCCGCTCCGCGCGGCGGCGCCGTCGCGCCGGACCTACGGCGAGCGGCTCCAGGACGAGCTGAGCTTCACCCCCGTGGACGTCCGCTACAACACCGGCCTGCGCGTCGCCGCCAACGGGCGTGAGCTCGCGCGGCTCCTCGAGGAGCTCGTCACGGGCTGGCCGACGGGCGTCGAGGAGCTCGTGCTCGTGGGGCACTCGATGGGGGGCCTGGTCGCCCGCAGCGCCTGCCACTACGGCGAGCTCGGTGGGTGCCGCTGGACCGACGCGGTCAGTCACGTCTTCTGCCTCGGCACGCCGCACCTCGGCGCCGACCTCGAGAAGGGCGCCAACGCCCTGGGCTGGGTGCTGGGCCGGCTGCCGGAGACTCGCGGCGTCGCACGGGTCCTCAATGCGCGCAGCGTCGGGGTCAAGGACCTCAGGTTCGGCTCGTGCGCCGAGGAGGACTGGAGCGGATCGGACCCCGACGAGTTCCTGCGTGACCGTTGCCGGGAGGTCCCGTTCCTCCCGGACGCGCGGTACTGCTTCATCGGGGCGACGCTTGCGCCCGGGCCGCTCGGCGCGCTCGTGGGCGACCTGCTGGTGCGCATGCCGAGCGCCTCCGGCCGCGGGAGCGGACGGGGGCGCCGCGTCCCGTTCGCGGTCGACGACGGGCACGAGCTCGCGGGCCTGACGCACTTCGACCTGCTCAACCACCCCGCGGTGTACGAGCAGTTGCGCCGGTGGATCACCCGGACGTCCGCGCAGCCCTCGCTCGAGGCGGGTGCGGCATGAGCAGCTCCGAGCTCTCGGCGACGAGCGACTTCTACGCCCTCGAGGCGATCCTCCCGTCCGCGGACCGCGCCTACCTGGCGGAGATCCGCAGGTTCCTCCTCGAGGAGGTCGCGCCGATCGCGAACGACCACTGGAACCGCGAGGAGTTCCCGCATCACCTCTGGCCGCGCATGGCGGAGATCGGGATGGGCGGCATCGCCATCGAGGGCTTCGGGTGCGCGGGGCGCGGACCGCTCGTCGACGGCTTCGTCGCGATGGAGCTCGCCGCGGTCGACTGCTCCCTGGCGACCGGCCTCGGCGTCCACAGCCACCTCGCGATGGGTTCGATCTTCCACTGCGGCTCCGAGGAGCAGAAGGAGCGGTGGCTGCCGCCGATGGCGCGCTTCGAGGCCCTCGGCGCCTTCGGCCTGACGGAACCCGAGGCGGGCTCCGACGTCGCCCGTGGGCTGCGGACGACCGCACGGCGCGACGGGGACACCTGGGTCCTCAACGGCGCGAAGCGGTGGATCGGCAACGCCACCTTCGCCGACGTCGTGGTGATCTGGGCGCGCGACGAGGGCGACGACCAGGTCAAGGGCTTCCTCGTCGAACGCGGCACCCCCGGGTTCGAGGCGACGAAGATGCAGGGGAAGATCGCCCTGAGGGCGGTCCAGAACGCGGACATCGTCCTGACCGACGTCGTGGTGCCCGAGACCTCCCGGCTGCAGCACGCGGACAGCTTCGCCGACACCGCCACGGTCCTCACCCACTCACGCATCGCCGTGGCCTGGGAGGCGACGGGCTGCGCCCGCGGCGCGTACGAGCTCGCGCTGGCGTACGCGCTCGAACGCCGGCAGTTCGGTCGCCCGATCGCGAAGTTCCAGCTCGTGCAGGACCTCCTCGCCCGCATGCTCGGCAACGTCGTCGCGTCCCAGTGCATGGCGCTCCGCCTCGGCCAACTCGCCGAGCATGGCCAGGCCGGCGTCCAGCACGCCGCGCTCGCCAAGGCCTTCTGCACCGCCCGCATGCGCGAGACGACCGGCTGGGCCCGCGAGCTCCTCGCGGGGAACGGCATCCTGCTCGAGCACGGCGTCGCCCGGTTCGTCGCCGACTCCGAGGCCATCTACTCCTACGAGGGGACGCGCGAGGTGAACTCGCTCATCGTCGGCTTCGCCATCACCGGCCAGTCGGCCTTCGCGGGGCCGCTCAAGGCCTGAACGGCGAGCGCCGGCGCCTCCCGCGGCCGCTCACGCGATCAGGTCGAGCGCGGCTCCCACGATGGTCTCGGCGTCCAGGCCGTGGGCGGCGTAGACGTCCTCGAGCGAGCCGGCCTGCCCGAACCGCTCGACGCCGACGTTCGTGATCGGGATGCGCCCGGTGACCCCGAGGAAGCTGAGGGTGTGGGGGTGGCCGTCCATGACGGTGACGATCGGCGTCAGGCGGTCCTCCGGGAAGAGTCGTCCGAGGATCGCGTCCGAGCCGGCGTTCAGCCCGCGCCGGGCCTGGGTGGCGCGGAAGACGAGGTCCGGGCTCGTCAGGCAGACGACGTGCGGCGCGCGGCCCGTGTCGCGTTCGAGCGTGGCGGCGGCCTCGAGCACCTCGGGCATGACGGCCCCGACGCCGACGAGCGTGACCGCCGCGTCGGGGCCGGCGTCGCGGAGGCGGTACCCGCCCGCGAGGACGTCGGCCCGCCGCTGCTCGCGGGCGGCCGGGTCGGCCGGCACCCCGGCGGGCTCCTGCGGCAGCGGCCGGGTCGTGAGGCGGAAGTAGCTCGAGGTGCCGTCGGGGCGCCCGAGCCGCGAGAGCGCGTGGAGGAACGTCCACTCGAGGTCCTGCCCGAAGGCCGGCTCCCAGGCGATGCACTCGGGCTGCTCGATGCCGATGCTCGGCGTGCCGATCGACTGGTGCGCCCCGCCCTCCGGCGCGAGCGTGACGCCCGACGGCGTGCCGACGAGGATCGACTGCCCGCCCGCGTACATCCCGAAGGACCACGGCTCGAGCGCCCGGGCCACGAACGGGTCGTAGATCGTGCCGATCGGGAGCAGCGCCTCGCCGTCGCGAGACCAGGTCGCCCCCAGCTCGGAGAGCAGGCCGACGAGGTTCACCTCGGCGATCCCGAGCTCCACGTGCTGGCCCTGGTCGTGCTCGCGCCACTTCACGAGCGTCTGGCGGTCGTCGGCGAACCAGTCGATGCGCTCGCCGACCGACCAGACCCCGACGCGGTTGATCCACCCGCCGAGGTTCGTCGAGGAGGCCACGTCGGGCGAGACCGTCACCACGCGCTTGGCGACCTCGGGGGCCGCGTGGGAGAGGTCGACGAGCAGGCGGCCGAGCGCCTGCTGGGTGGAGGCCGAGCCCGTGTGCTCCCGGCCGAGCTCGGCCGGGACCTCCACGCCGCGGGCGGGCGCCGGGGCGGCTCGCGCGAGCGTCCGCGCGGTCCGGGCGCAGAGCCGGCCCTCCTCGCTCTCGGCCTCGAAGGTGGCCCAGGGCGCCGCGACGTCGCCGCCGAGCGTGCTCGCGAGCTGCTCGTACTCGCCCGGGTTGAGCAGCGCCGAGTGATTCGACGGGTGGCCTTCCGTCGGCAGGCTCCACCCCTTGATCGTGTACGCGAAGATGACGCTCGGCCGGTCGACGGCAGCGTCTGCGGTCCGGTAGGCCTCGAGCAACGCCGCGTGGTCGTGGCCGCCAAGGTTCCGCACGCTCGCGTGCAGCTCCGCGTCGTCGAGCTCCTTGGTGACCCGCGTCAAGTCGCGCCTGTCGGCCGCGCCGGTGAGCAGCCGCTCGCGCACCTCCGCATGGGGCGCCCGCAGCATCCGCTGGTACTCCGCGTTGGGCATCGCGTCGAGCCGCGCCCGCAGCGCCTCGCCGCCCGCCAGCGCGAAGAGCTCCTGCAGGCGGCGGCCGTACTTCACGGTCAGGACCTGCCACCCCGCGGCCTCGAACATGCCCTCCATGCGCCGCGTCGCCATGTGCGGCACGACGCGGTCGAGGGACTGGCGGTTCAGATCGACGACCCAGAGCAGCTCCCCCAGGCTCGGGACCACCGGATCGACGAGCGCCTCCCAGATCGCGCCCTCGTCGAGCTCCGCGTCGCCCAGGAGCGCGATCTGGCGCCCCCCGACCGGGACGTCGGCGTGGCCGGCGACGTAGCGGTGGGCGAGCGCGCTCCAGATCGTCGCGGTCGCGCCGATCCCGACCGAGCCCGTCGAGAAGTCGACCGGGTCGGGGTCCTTCGTGCGGCTCGGGTAGCTCTGCAGGCCGCCGATCTCGCGCAGGGTCGTGAGGTACCTCGGGTCGAGCTCGCCGAGCAGGTAGTTGATCGCGTGCAGGACGGGCGAGGCGTGCGGCTTGACCGAGACGCGGTCGGGCGCACGCAGGTGCGCGAACCAGAGCGAGGTCATGACGGAGACGAGCGAGGCGCTCGAGGCCTGGTGGCCGCCGACCTTCACCCCGGAGGTGTTCTCGCGCACCGTGTTCGCGTGGTGGACGATGGAGGTCGCAAGCCAGAGCACGCGGCGCTCGACCGCCGCCAGGAGCTCAGGACCCGGGGCGGCGGGGTCGGTGGTGGGCGCCTGTGAGGTGGTCGCCATCTCAGAGCGCCATCGCGAGCGGCGCCTGGAGCAGCTCCTTGATGCGACGCAGGAAGCCCGCCGCGTCCGCGCCGTAGAGGATGCGGTGGTCGCAGGTCAGTCGAAGCTTCATCACCTGCCGCAGCGCCACCTCCCCCTCGTGCTCGACCGGAGTCCGCCGCATCTCGCCGACCGACAGGATCGCCGCCTGCGGCGGGTTCACGATCGAGGTGAACTCCGAGATGCCGAACATCCCGAGGTTCGAGACGGTGAACGTGCCGCCCGAGAGCTCCGCCAGCGTCGCCCTCCCGTCCCGGACGGCCGCGGCCAGGCGCCGCGACTCCCGACCGATCTCCCCGAGCGACTTCCGGTCGGCGTGGAAGACGGTCGGCACGACGAGCGCGTCCTCCGCCGCCACGGCGATCCCGACGTTGACGTGCTCGAAGAGCTCGAAGGCGCCGTCGACGAACGCGCCGTTGGCCCGCGGGAACTCGCGCAGGGCGAGGGCGCTCGCCTTCACGACGAAGTCGTTGAACGACGGCGGCTTGACGTCGGGGGCGAGGGCCTTGAGCTGCGTGCGCAGCGCCACCGCCTCCTCCATGTCCACGTCGACCCCGATGACGAAATCGGGCGCGGCAGCCTTCGCCTCGACCATCCGCCGGGCGACCACCTGCTGCAGGCGCGACAGCTCGACCCGCGTCACCGTGCCCTTCGCGGCGGACGCCTGCGAGGGAATCGCGGCCGGCGCGGCACTCGTGCCGTTCGTCCGTTCGGGTGCGGAGGCCGGGGCGGCCGACTCGAGCCCGGCGGCCCGCTGGACGTCCGCCCGGAGCACGCGGCCTCCGGGGCCCGAGCCCCGGAGCGTCCCGAGGTCGACGCCATGGAGCCGCGCGACGCGACGCGCGAGGGGGGACGCGCGGACCGTCCCGTCGTCAGGCTCGAGGGCAGCGGGCGCGGCGCCCGGCGCGGGCGCGGGCTCGGCCGGCGACCGT
>JAOPZO010000490.1 GCA_025964065.1 Solirubrobacterales bacterium
CGATGCCGAGCACCTCCCGCAGGGCGCCGTCCTCGCCCGCGCCGCCGTGCAGCGCGACCAGCACCGCGTCGGGCGAAGTGTCCGCGAGGTGGGCGAGCAGCGAGGCGTCGGCGTCGCGCAGCTCGGCGTCGACGCCGGCCGAGCGCAGCGCGTCGAGCACCCGTCGGCCGGACTTCAGCGAGACGTCCCGCTCGTGGGACAGCCCGCCCGCGAGGACGAGGAAGCGACCGGTGCTCATGCCGCACCTCCGGGCGCGACCCGCTGCGCGATCACGCCATGTCCGGCGACGGCGACTCGGCCTGCGGCCGCGAGCTCTTCAGCGGACCGGTGGCGCCGAACGTGCTGCGCAGCTCGACCTCCTCCTCGAGGACGGTCGCGAGGCGGCGGATGCCCTCGCGGATGCGGTCGGGCTCGGGGTAGCAGTACGACAGCCGCATGTGGTTGCGGCCGGACCCGTCGGCGTAGAACGCGGTGCCGGGCACGAACGCGACGCGGGCCGTGACCGCGCGCGGCAGCAGCACCTTGGCGTCCAGCTCGCCGGGCAGCGTCACCCAGACGTAGAAGCCGCCCGTCGGGTGCGTCCAGGTCGTGCCCTCCGGCATCTGCTGCGACAGCGCGTCGAGCATCGCGTCGCGCCGCTCGCGGTACATGTCGCGGAACGCCGCCACCTGCCCCTGCCAGTCCTGCGTCGAGAGGTACTCCGCCACCAGCATCTGGTTGAGCTGCGGCGGGCACAGCACGGCGGCCTCGGCCGCGAGCACCAGCTTCTCGCGCACGGCGTGCGGCGCGAGCACCCACCCGACGCGCAGCCCGGGCGCGAAGGTCTTCGAGAACGAGCCGAGGTACAGCACGTCGTCCTCGCCCCCGCGCGCCCGGATGGCCGGCGTCGGCGGCGCGTCGAAGCCGAGCAGGCCGTACGGGTTGTCCTCGAGCACCATCAGCCCGGCGGACTGGCAGATCGCCAGCACCTCGTCGCGGCGGGACTCGGCCAGCGAGACGCCGGCCGGGTTGTGGAAGTTCGGGACGGTGTAGAGGAACTTGGCCCTCTTGCCGGCCGCCTTCACCCCGGCGATCGCCTCGCGCAGCGCCTCCGGCACCAGGCCGTGCTCGTCCATCGCCACGTGGACGACCTCGGCCTGGTAGGCCGAGAACGTGCCGAGCGCACCGACGTACGACGGCGCCTCGGCGAGGACGACGTCGCCCGGGTCGATGAACACGCGGGTGACCAGGTCGAGCGCCTGCTGGCTGCCGACGGTGACGACGACGTCCTCGCTGGACGCCGCGATCCCCTCGAGCGCCATGACGCCGCAGATCAGCTCGCGCAGCAGCGGGTCGCCCTGACCCGAGCCGTACTGCAGCGCCTGCGCTCCGCGGGTCTGCACCAGCTCGCCCACGAGCTTGCCGACGGCGTCGAGCGGCAGGGCCGACAGGTTGGGCATCCCGCCCGCCAGGCTGACGACCTCGGGACGCGACGCGACGGCGAACAGCGCGCGGATCTCCGAGGCGGTCATGCCGTGGGTTCGTTGGGCGTAGCGGTCGGTGAACGCGTCGAGCGTCACGGCTGTCCCGGGCCGGTTGGGCATGGGTGGAGGCTACCGTCGCGACCGGGGCCGGTCTCCCCGGTTTCGCGGTGTCGAGTGCGGCGCGCTCTAGGCTGACCGGCGTACCGCCCCGCGATCCGAGGAGCCGTCGTGCCCGAGCGCCCGTCCGCCCGCGCCCTCGGCGGGCTCTCGCTGGGACTGCTGCTGGGCGTCGTGGGGGGCTGGGTCGCCGGGCTCCTGCGCGCGCCGCGTACCGACCGGCGGCCGGCGCGATGAGCCGCCGCCTGGTCAACGTCACCCTCGACAACCTCGACGACCTCACCCCGCGCTGCCGCAAGTGCGTGTTCTGGGAGCTGGACCCCGTCGCGCTCGACCGGGCGAAGGAGGCCGGCGACACCGCGTTCGAGAAGGAGTCGTGGGTCTCGGCGACGCTGCTCGACTGGGGCAGCTGCGGGAAGATCGTGTACGTCGACGGGGTGCCGGCGGGGCACGTCCTGTACGCCCCGCCCGGCTACGTGCCCCGCTCGATCGCCTTCCCGACCTCGCCGGTCAGCGCCGACGCGGTGCTGCTCATGACCGGGCACGTCCACCCCGACTTCGCCGGCGGCGGGCTGGGCCGGATGCTGGTCCAGGGCGTGGCCAAGGACCTGGTGCGCCGCGGCGTGCGCGCGATCGAGGCGTTCGGCGACGAGAAATGGGAGGCGCCGCTGTGCGTGCTGCCCGCCGAGCACCTGCGCTCGGTCGGCTTCAAGACCGTCCGCCCCCACCACCGCTTCCCGCGCCTGCGGCTCGAGCTCAAGACCGCGGTGTCGTGGCGCGAGGACGTCGAGGTCGCGCTCGAGCGGCTGCTCGGCTCGATGACCCCCGACCCGCTGCTGCGCCCGGTCTGAGCGGCCCGGTCTGCGTGGAGCGGCCCGCCTCGCCGGTCACGGTCTCGATCCCCGGTCGCGGGCCGGCCGAACTGCTGTCGGTCGGGCCGGCCCCGTCCCG
>JAOPZO010000003.1 GCA_025964065.1 Solirubrobacterales bacterium
GGACGAGCTCGTCCTCGCGGCGGGCGCCGAGACCGAGGTCGTGGGCTGCGAGGTCGTCCGCCGCCCGGGTGCCGTCGAGCTCCCGACGGACCCGCTCATGGGCGGCGCGGAGCACCGCGGCTTCGCCCGTGGCGGCGCGAACGCGACGACGGCCGGCACGCTCGGGCTCGTGGAGACGAACGTCCTGCGCGGCGGCCCGAACGCCGACCACATCATCGGCACCGACCTCCCCACGGAGCTCCTCCCGAGCGCCGACCTCCTGCTCGGCGGCGGGGGCGACGACCTGCTCCGCGGGCTCGGCGGCAACGACCACCTCGAGGGCGAGGCGGGGAACGACCTGCTCCTGGGCGGCACGGGCGACGACGTGCTCCACGGCCGCACGGGGAACGACCGCCTCGACGGGGACGTCGGCGACGACCTCCTCGAGGGCGGCCGTGGTCGCGACCGCCTGCGCGGCGGGCCGGGTCGTGACCGGCTCAACGGCGGGATCGACGACGACCGGCTCCACGGGGGGAAGGGCAACGACATCCTCGTCGCGATGGGCGGCGGCTCCGACCTCGTCGACTGCGGCCCGGGCTTCGACAAGGCCTACGTCGACTCGACGGACCGCCCGAAGGACTGCGAGGTCCTGGCCCGCGCGCGGGCCCGGGTCCTGCGGCGCTAGGGCGTCGGCTCCACCCGGACGCGGGTGATGCGCTGCCCGTCCACCTCGACGACATGCAGGCGCGCGACGCCCGTGTCGACCTCGTCGCCGGGCACGGGCCGCCGTCCGAGCGTGTCGAACAGGAGCCCCGCGACCGTTCGCGAGCGCTCCCGGGGGAGCACGCAGCCCGTCTGCTCGCCCAGGTCGTCGAGCGAGATCGAGCCCGCGACCAGGAGCGCCCCGTCGTCCGCCCGCGTGATGCGGCCATCGGGCAGGTCGAACTCGTCGTCGATCTCGCCGACGAGCTCCTCGAGCACGTCCTCGAGGCTCACGATGCCGAGCGTCCGGCCGTACTCGTCGGCCACCACGGCGACGCTGCGGCGCTCCTCGCGGAGCTCACGCAGCAGCGCGCCGAGGTCCTTCGTCGCGGGCACGACGTACGCCGGCCCCGTCAGCTCGCCGACGCGTGCGGCGGGATCCGCGCCCGCGAGGTCGCGCAGGTGCACGAGCCCGACGACGTGGTCGAGCCCACCCCGGCCGACCGGGAAGCGCGAGTGCGCGGCCGCGAGCGCCTGCTCGAGTGCCCGTCCCGCGGGCACGTCGGCCTCGATCCAGACGACGTCCGCCGCCGGGACCATGACGTCCGCGACCTCTTGGTCGGCGAAGTCGAAGACGCGGTGGATGAGCTCCTCCTGCGCGCGCTCGATGACCCCGGACTCCTCGGCCTCGTCGACCACCTCGCGGAGCTCCTCGGGGGTGCGGACGCCCTCGCCCGCGACGACGTCGCGGATTCCGAGCGGCCGGAGCAGGAGTGCGGCGGACCGCTCGAGCACCCACACCCCCGGGCGCAGGACCCGGCCCATCAGCGCGACGGGCCGCGCGACGAGCAGGAGGATCGCCTCCGCCCGATCGAGCGTGACGGACTTCGGGACGAGCTCGCCGAGCACGACGCTGAGGTACGTCACGCCGCCGAACGCCACGACGAACGTCAGCCAGCCCGGGACGGCGTCCCCGAGCAGGCCGTCGACCGCGGGCTCCGCCACGGCGCCCGCGAGGATGCCCACGGCGGTGATGCCGACCTGCACGGTCGAGATGACCCGGACGGGGTCGTCCATGAGGAGCAACGCGACCCGCGCCCGCCCGTCGCCCGCCTCGGCGCGTCCCGTGAGCGGGCCGCGGCGCGCGGTGACGACGGCGTACTCACCCACGACGAAGAAGGCGTTCGCGGCGATCAGGGTGAGCAGCAGCAGGGGCAGCAGGAGGTCCACCGCCCCAGCATGACTCGCCCGGCTGAAGCGCGGTTCAGGGCTCGATGAGCCCGCGGCGGATCGCGTACCGCACGAGCTCCACGCGGTCACGCATCCCGAGCTTGCGCAGGAGGTTGCCGCGGTGGGACTCGACGGTCTTCTCGCTGAGGTGCAGCACCTCGCCGATCTCCTTGTTCGTGTGCGCCTCGGCGATGAGCTTCAGCACCTCCTGCTCGCGCGGGGTGAGCGGCTCCGACGGCCCGGTGGAGGCGTCGTTCATCCACGCGCGGATGTACCGCTCCTCCGCGGCGTTCGTGAGGAACGGCTCGCCGCGGAGCACCGCGCGGACCGCGTCGACGAGCGCGGTGTCCGCCTCCATCTTCAGGACGTAGCCGCCCGCGCCGGCCTTGAGCGCCTCGAAGAGGTACCGCTCGTCGTCGTGCATGGAGAGCATCAGCACGGAGATGCCCGGAGCCTGTGCGCGGATCTCGCGCGCCGCCTGCAGGCCCGTGAGCTTCGGCATGGAGACGTCGAGGATGCAGAGGTCCGGCCGCTCGCGGAGCGCGACGGCGACGGCCTCGGCGCCGTCGGCGGCCTCCGCGACGACCTCCATGTCCTCCTGCTTGTCGAGCAGCAGCCGCAGGCCCGAGCGGACGACCCCGTGGTCGTCGGCGATCATCAGGCGGGCGCTCACGACGCCAGCGCCTCGACGACGAAGGGGCGGCGCGGCGCGTGCGGCGGCACGACGCTCGGGCGGTTCTCCCCGATCTCGAGCTCCACCGTGGTGCCGTGCCCGGCGGAGGAGAGGACCTTGAGCGTGCCGCCCGCGAGCAGCGCGCGCTCGCGCATCCCGGCCAGCCCGAGGCCCGGGGCGGCGCCCGGGTCGATCCCGCGG
>JAOPZO010000031.1 GCA_025964065.1 Solirubrobacterales bacterium
AGGTCCCGGTGGGCAGGACGGGGTCGACGCTCGCGCGGACGTCGACGCCGCTCGCGGTGAGCTCCGCGACGGCCGCGCGACCGGCCGGGTCATCGCCGACGCGGACGACGAGCACGGCCGGGACGCCCCGGTCCGCGAGCCAGGCCGCGACGTTCGCGGCGCCCCCGCCCCCGTGCATCCGGACGGACGCGGCGGCGTCGGAGCCGCGCGTGAGCGGCTCCCGCGCCGTGGCGACGACATCGACCATGAGGTCCCCGAGCACGACGATGCGCCCGCGCGCCGGCGGAACCTCGTGCGTGGCGGTCCCCGGGGCGCTCATGGGCGTGCGGCGCACCGCGCAGCGCGGCTCATCCCGCCGCGGCCACGGCGATGCGGGCGGCGAGGCGGGCGTTCGCGAGCACGAGGCGGACGTTCGCGTCGCGGCTCTCGCCGCCCGTCGCCTCGTGGAAGCGCGAGAGCAGGAACGGGGTGACGTCGCGGCCGTAGATGCCCGCGACCGTCGCCGCCGCGAGGGCGTCGGCGAGGACGCGGTCGTGGAGCTCGCGGTCGAGCTCCTCCTCGATCGGGTTCGCGACGACGAGTGCGCTGTCCTCGAGGTCGAGGCGCGCGCGGGCGCGCAGCACGCCGACGAGCTCGTGCACGCTGTCGACCCGCCACGGGACCGCGTGGCCCGAGTCGCGGAGGTAGAAGCCCGGGAAGCGATCCGTGCCGAAGCCGACGACGGCGATGCCGAGGGTCTCGAGGCGCTCGAGCGTCGCGGCGACGTCGAGGATCGACTTGACGCCGGCGCACACGACGGTGATCGGCGTGCGGGCGAGCCCGACGAGGTCGGCGGACTCGTCCCAGGTCGTCGACGCCTCGCGGTGGACGCCGCCGAGGCCGCCCGTCGCGAAGAGCTCGATCCCGGCCTGGGCGGCGAGGTGGGCGGTCGCGGCGACCGTCGTCGCGCCCGTCGCGCCGCGCGCCGCGGCGATCGCGAGGTCGCGGGTGGAGCACTTCACGACGCCGTCGCGCAGGGCGATCGCCTCGAGCGCCTCGTCGTCGAGGCCGATGCGGACGTCGCCGTCCACGAGGGCGATGGTCGCCGGGATCGCGCCCTCCGCCCGGACCGCGTCCTCGATCTCACGCGCGATGCGGAGGTTGTCGGGGCGCGGCAGGCCGTGGGAGACGATCGTCGACTCGAGCGCGACGACGGGACCGCCGGCGCGCAGGGTCGCAGCGACCTCGGGATGGACGTTCAACATGAGCCGCCCACGCTAGGAGGTGGCGCGCGCGGACGCGTCTCAGCCCGTGGCGGCGCGCTTCACGAGCCGCTCGAGCAGCCCTGCGCAGGAGGCCTCGATGATGTCGAGCACCTGCTCGAACCCGCCCTCGCCGAGGTACGGGTCGGGGACGTCCAGCTCGCCGGCCGCGGCGGGAGCCGGGTCGAACTCGCGCAGGAGCCGCACCTTCTCGGCGGCCGCGGCGCTCGGGGCGATCGCGAGGAGCGCGGCGGCGTTCCGGCGGTCGGCGCACAGCAGGAGGTCCCAGGCGTCGAAGTCCGCGGTGGTGACCTGGCGGGCGGCGCCCTCGAGCCTCGTGCCGCCTGCCGCCGCGGCGGCGGTCGAGCGCGCGTCGGGCGGGCTGCCGACGTGCCAGTCGCCGGTCCCGGCCGAGTCGACGACGACGTCGTCGCCGAGCCCGGCCTCCTCGACCATGCGGCGCATCACGGCCTCGCCGGTCGGCGAGCGGCAGATGTTCCCGAGGCAGACGAAGAGCAGGCGCACGCGCCCACGATGACACCCGCCTCCCGGAGCGCCACGATGGGGGCGTGCGCCGCCTGCTCGTCGTCATCGCCGCCCTCGCGCTCGCCGGCGCCGGCTGCGGCAGCGACGGCGCCGGCGAAAGCCCTCCCGGCGGGCCGAGCGCGTCCACGACGTCGCCGCCCACCGCGACTGCGCCGGAGCCCGAGCGGCGCACTCCTGCCGCCCCCACGCCGCTCGAGCCCGCGCGCTGCACGCCAGCCATGGGCCCGACGTGCGTCGCCCACACGGGCCGCGTGCTGGCCATCGAGTCGGTCGACTCCGACGGGGACGGCGACCTGCACGTGATCGCCGCGGGCGGTTCGGTCACCGCGCCCGGCATCACGGTCTTCGACGTCTCGAAGGTCCTGCGCCCGGCGGAGGATCCGCGCCCCGGGGACCGCGTCACGGGCGCCGGCCCCGTCTTCCGCGGCTCCTTCCGGCAGCGGCAGGTCGAGGTCCGCACCTTCCGCGTCGCGGCGCCGTGACGGGAAACGCCAACCGGTGCCTCCGCCGCTCAAGCCGACGACGGTTGCGGCCGATTCCCCACCGGATGGCGCACACCCCCGGAACGGGCTGAACCATGTGGGTCTGGAGCGCCCTCGCGAGCCTGACGATCGCCCTGACCTACTTCGCGGTCTCGTACTTCATCGCCCGCGGCCTCATCGCGAGCCACCAGCTCCGCTCGAACGCGCTGGGCCTCGGGACGGCGATGATCTTCTTCTCCTGCGGCTTCGGCCACCTGCTCCACGCGGAGCACGCGCTGCTCGACGACGGGACCCGCTTCCGGGGCGCCGTCGACCTCCACATGACGGTCTGGGACGCGTCCACGGCCGCGATCGCGGTCTGGTACCTCTCGATGCGCCGGCGCTACGGCCAGCTCCTCCACAGCCCCTCGCTCTTCGAGGACCACACACGGGTCGCCGCCGAGAGCGAGGCGCGGCACGCCGCGACCCACGACCACCTCACCGACCTCCCGAACCGCCAGGCGCTCTTCGAGGCGCTCGAGCACGCGCTCGACCCGCGCCACGGGCCCGGCACCCGCGCGCTGCTCTTCATCGACCTCGACGGCTTCAAGGAGGTCAACGACCGCCACGGCCACCTCACGGGCGACGCCGTCCTGATCGCCGCGTCCGAGCGCCTGCGCCGCGCGCGCCGGGCCAGCGACGTGCTCGCGCGTCTCGGCGGCGACGAGTTCGTCGTGCTCCTGCAGGGCGCGAGCACGGCCGAGGAGGCGATCGCGGTGGCGATGCGCCACGCCGACGCGCTGTCCGCCCCCTTCGAGATCGGCGGCGCGACCATCTCGATCACGACGAGCATCGGCATCGCGCTCGCCGAGCCCGGCGAGGCGACCGCGGCGGAGCTCCTGCACCGCGCGGACATAGCGATGTACGACGCGAAGAACGACGGTCCCGGCCGCCACCGGCTGCACGCCCGGCAGTCGGCCTGACGCGACACGACGAAAGGTCTTCCTGCCCGATTCCGGGCAAAGTCGCGCAGAACCGCGTCGGACGCCCTAGGCTGCCCCGCAGTGCAGACGGGTCCGCAGGATCTCGAGGGGCTTCTCGAGCACCTCCAGCGCACCACGGCGATCGGGCCGGGCGAGGCCCGCCGGATCGTCGAGGACGTGCTGGCGTGGTGCTCGGAGGACACGGAGGCGTTCGTCCGCCGCCGCCATCGGGAGCTGCGCGGCCAGGGGGTCGCGAACCCCGAGGCGTTCGAGCGCATCGCCCGGGAGCTCCCCGCGCGCCGCGTCGCCGCCCCGGTGCTCTCGATCCGGCAGATCCGTCGCGTCATCTACGGCTAGGAGGCAGGGCATGTGCGGGATCGTCGGCTACGTGGGCAAGCAGGACGGGGTCCCGTTCCTCCTGGAGGGGCTGCAGCGCCTCGAGTACCGCGGCTACGACTCCGCGGGGGTCGCGGCCGTGAAGAACGGGACGCTCCGGGTCCACAAGGCCGAGGGCCGCGTGCGCGGCATGGCCGACACGCTGCCGAAGAGGGTCGCCGGCCCGCTCGGCATCGCGCACACCCGCTGGGCGACCCACGGGCCGCCGAGCGACGTGAACTCCCATCCCCACGTCGACACGGAGGGCCGTGTCGCGGTCGTCCACAACGGGATCATCGAGAACGCCGCCGTGCTCCGCGCGGCGCTCGAGGCCGACGGCGTCGTCTTCGCCTCGGACACCGACACGGAGGTCGTCGCCCACCTCGTCGCGCGCGCCGACGGCGAGGAGCTCGAGGACCGCGTGCGGGCCGCCCTGCGCCAGGTCGAGGGCGCCTACGGCATCGCCGTCTGCGACGCCACGGTCCCCGACCGCATCGTCGTCGCCCGCAACGGCTCGCCCGTCGTCCTCGGGGTCGGCAACGGCGAGATGTTCGTCGCCTCGGACATCGCGGCGCTCGTCCGCCACACCCAGCAGGTCGTCTTCCTCGAGGACGGCGAGCTCGCGACGGTCACCGCCGACGGCTTCCGCACCTTCACGCTCGACGCCCAGACGACGAACAAGACGGCGACGGAAGTCGACGTCACCGACGACGACTACTCCCGCGGCGGCCACGCGCACTACCTCCGCAAGGAGATCGGCGACCAGCCCGAGGCCGTGCGCGGCACCCTGCGCGGCCGGCTCGACCACCGCTTCGCGACCTCGCGCCTGGGCGGCCTGGAGATCAACGCGCGCGAGCTGCGCGCGATCCGCCGCGTGAAGATCCTGGGCTGCGGCTCGGCGTACTACTCCGGCATCGCCGGGGCGCACCTCATCGAGACGGTCGCGCGGCTCCCCGCCGACGCCGAGCCCGCCTCGGAGTTCCGCTACCGCTCGCCCGTCATCGACCCCGAGACGCTCTACGTCGCGGTCTCGCAGTCCGGCGAGACGGCCGACACGCTCGGGGCGGTGCAGGAGGTGCAGCGCAAGGGCGGCCGGGTCCTCGGGATCGTCAACGTCGTCGGCTCCTCGATCGCCCGGGCGACCGACAGCGGCATCTACCTCCACGCGGGACCGGAGGTCTCCGTCGCCTCGACGAAGGCCTACACCTGCACGCTCACCGCGTTCGCGCTCCTGGCGCTCCACCTCGGCCGCGTCCGCGACCTCGGCCCGGGCGACGGCGAGCGGCTCATCGCGGGCCTCGAGGCGCTTCCCGCGCAGATCGAGGAGGTTCTCGAGACCGAGGAGCACATCGCCGCGGTCGCCGGGCGGATCGCGGACGCCACCAGCGCGTTCTTCATCGGCCGCGTCGCGGGCTTCCCCGTCGCGCTCGAGGGCGCGCAGAAGCTCAAGGAGATCTCCTACGTGCACGCGGAGGCCTACCCCGCCTCGGAGCTGAAGCACGGGCCGCTCGCGCTCATCACGCCCGACCTGCCGACGATCGCCGTGGTGCCGGACGACCAGATGCTCGAGAAGAACCGCAGCGCGCTGCAGCAGGTCGCCGCGCGCGGCGGACGCCTCGTCGTGGTCGGGCACTCCGACCCGGGCGACGGCGTGGCGGACGACGTCCTCCTCGTCCCGAGAAGCGAGCCGGAGCTCGACCCGATCCTGCTCGGGATCCCCCTGCAGCTCCTCGCCTATCACGCGGCCGTCGCGCTCGGCCGGGACGTGGACCAGCCCCGGAACCTCGCCAAGTCGGTCACCGTGGAGTAGCGGGGAACTAGCATCCCCTCACCCTGGAGGGGTGGCAGAGCGGTTGAATGCGCCGGTCTTGAAAACCGGTGGGCCCGAGAGGGTCTCGCGGGTTCGAATCCCGCCCCCTCCGCTGGACCTGCCTGAGCGGCAACGCGCCATCACGCGGCGGTCGGCTCAAGGCGCGCGCTGCGGCGTCGACACCTGGGGCGTGGGCGTTCCCCGGGCAGCTGCTGCCACCCACGCCGCCCCCGGTCCGCGATGACCGGCCCGGGCGACGACTTGTCGACCCCCGTCGAACCCCTCCTCCGCGAGGCGCTCGCCACGATGGCCGACCTCTCCATCGTCGTGTTCGACCCGAAGATGCGCATCGTCTCGGCGCAGGGCGGCGCGATCGCGAAGCACGGGTGGTTCACCGACCGCATCGTCGGCCGTCGCGCTCCCGAGGTCCTGCCCGCCCCCGCCTGGGAGCAGGTCGGGCCGCTGTACGCGCGCGCGCTCAGGGGCGAGACCGTGAAGGTCGAGCTCCCCACGCATGACGGCGGCGCGATCTACGAGACGACCTTCGCGCCCGTCCGCCGCGACGGCCGGATCGTGGGCGGTGTCGCGAGCTCCGCCGACGTCACCGTGCGCCACCGGGCGGAGCAGGAGCTCCGCCGTTCCGAGCGGGAGTTCCGCCAGCTCGCCGAGTCCGCCGCCGACGTCGTCACCCGCTCCGCCCCGGACGGGACCGTGCTCTACGTCTCCCCCGCCGCGCGTGCGGTCTTCGGTGTCGACCCGCACGACCGCGCCGCCGCGAAGGGCCACCACGGCGTCCACCCGGAGGACCGCGCCGGCCTCGCCGCCACCCGCGAGGCGGTCCTCGCCGACGGCGTGCAGCGCCAGGCCGAGTACCGCTTCACGCGCCCGGACGACGGCCGCGAGGTGTGGCTGCAGACCGACCTGAGGGCCTGGCGAGATCCCGTGACCGGCGTCGTCACGGAGCTGCACGGGGCGACCCGCGACATCACGCGGCGCCGCGCCGACGACGAGCTCCGGCGCCAGTGGGAGCGCGCCTTCGCCACCGACCCGCGCGGCATCGCGCTCGCGGACCCCGCCACCTCCATCGTCCGCCGCGTCAACCCGGCGTTCGCGGCGATGCACGGCGGCACGCGCGAGGAGTTCGTGGGCGCCTCGCTCCGGGGCTTCACGACGGGCCCCACCCGCGAGCGCATGCCGTCGCTGCGGGAGGTCGTCGCCGGCGGTGGCCGCGTCCGCTACGAGGCGGACCACGTCCGGCTCGACGGCACGGTGTTCCCCGTCGCCGCCGAGGCCGTCGCCGCCACGGGCGGCGACGACCACCCGCTCTACCGCATCTGCTTCGTCACCGACCTCACCGAGGCGCACGCGCGGCAGGCGTCCGAGCGCCGGGCGCACGAGGGCTTCGAGCGCGTGTTCGCCGAGGCGCCCGTCGGCATGGTCGTCCTCCGCGACGGGAGGGTCGAGCGCGCGAACACCGCGTTCGCCGCCATGGTCGGGCTCGACACCGACGCGCTGTGCGGCCGCACCCTCGCCGAGTTCCTCGACCCCGACGGGCCGGTGCCGCCGCTCGGCCCCGCCGTTCAGGACCGCCGCCTGCGCTCCGCCGACGGCCTCGAGCTCCACCTCCGGCTCCGCTCCTCGGTCCTCCAGGACGCGCAGGGGGAGCCGCTCGTGCTCGTGCACCTGGCGGACCGCACCGCGGAGGTCCTCGCGAACGAGGAGCTCCGGCGCGCGAGCGCGCTCTTCGAGACGAGCTTCAGCGGCGCCCCGATCGGCATGTGCCTCGTGGGGCTCGACGGCCGGTTCCTGCGGGTGAACGACGCGCTCTGCGCGCTCCTCGGGCGCTCCGCCGACGAGCTGCGCGGCCTCGGCTTCGAGGAGCTGACCCACCCGGACGACCCGCGGGTCGACCTCGCGCTGCTCGACGAGGCGCTGGCCGGCCGCCGCTCCTCCTACGAGTTCGAGAAGCGCTACCGCACCGCGGACGGCCGTTGGGTGGCCTGCCGCCTGTCGGTCGCCCTCGTCCGCGACGACGAGGGCCGGCCCCGCCACTTCATCTCGCAGATCATCGACCTCACGGCCCTCCAGGAGGCCCAGGGGGAGCTCGCGCACGTCAACGCGCGCCTGCAGGCGATCCTCGACCACAGCCCCACGGCGATCTACATGCGCGACCTCGAGCAGCGCTGGGTCGTCGCGAACGCCGAGACGGGGCGCATCACGGGGACGCCGGGGGCCGTGCTCGTCGGGAACGCGTTCGCCGACACCCATCCCGAGGTGAGCGCGAAGTCCGCCGCCGACGACGCCGAGGTCCTGCGGACGGGCGAGCCGATGAGCTTCGACGAGACGGCCACCGACGTGCACACGGGAACCGAGCACCACTTCTGGTCGCTGAAGTTCCCGGTCCGCGACGCCGACGGCACCGTCGTCGGCCTGGGCGGCGTCTCCGTGGACGTGACGGAGCGCGAGCGGGACGCACGGGAGCTCGCGAAGGCCCGTGCGCTCTTCCAGACGGTGTTCGCCGGGGCGCCCATGGGCATGCTCGTCTCCCAGCTGCTCCCGGGCCGCCGGACGGCGGTGCTCGAGTGCAACGAGGCCTTCGCCGCCATGACGGGCCGGGTGCCCGAGGACCTCATCGGGCAGGACGCCGGCTTCGTCGTCCACCCCGACGACCTCCCGGACCGGCAGGCCCTGCTCGAGGACATGGCGGCCGGCCGGCCCACGTCGCGGGAGCTGCGCCTGCAGCACCTCGACGGCCACGACGTGTGGGCGCTCGTCGTCCCGACGCTGGTCCCCGGGCCCGACGGCGAGCGCCTCGCGGTCCTGCACGCGCTCGACATCTCCGAGCGCAAGCGCTTCGAGGGCCGCCTGCAGCACCTCGCCGACCACGACGCGCTCACCGGGCTCTTCGGGCGCCGGCGGTTCGAGGAGGAGCTCGAGCGGGAGGTCACCCGCGTGCGCCGGACCGCCCAGGCCGGCGTGCTGCTCATGCTCGACCTCGACGGCTTCAAGTACGTCAACGACGCGTTCGGCCACTCGACGGGCGACCAGCTCATCACGCGCCTGGGGGCCGCGCTCGGCGGCGCGCTGCGCGACACGGACGTCCTCGCCCGGATCGGCGGCGACGAGTTCGCCGCGATCCTCCCGGCGACGGATCTCGCGGGCGGGCGGCTCGTGGCACAGGAGCTCGTGGAGACCGTCCGCGCGCACGGCCGGGTCATCGTGGGCGGCGGCCACGCGGAGGTCACCGCGTCCGTCGGCGTGACGACCATCGGCGGCACCCCGGACCTCGCGGGCGAGCTCCTGCTCGTCGAGGCCGACATCGCGATGTACGAGGCGAAGGACAGCGGCAAGGACCGCATCGCCGTGTACGACCGAGCGGACGGCCGGCGGGAGCAGCTCTCGCGGCGCACGGACTGGATCGGCCGCCTGCGCCGGGCGATCGCCAAGGAGCAGTTCGTGCTCCTGGCGCAGCCCATCATCCCGCTCGCCGCGGCGGGCCCCGGCCGGGAGCACTACGAGCTCCTGCTGCGGCTCGTCGACGACGACGGCCGGCTCGTCCCGCCCGGCACGTTCCTCTACCACGCCGAGCGGCACGGGCTCGTCGGTGACATCGACCGCTGGGTGCTCGGCCAGGCCGTCCGCGCGTTGCACGCCGCGCACGCGGCGGGCCGGCACGTGGAGTTCGCGGTGAACCTCTCGGCCCGGACGATCCAGGACCTCGGCATCGCCGAGCACCTCGCGGAGCTCCTCCGGGAGCACCCCGTCCCGCCGGGCACCCTGATGATCGAGGTCACGGAGACGGCGGCGATCACGAACGTCAGCCGCGCCGCGGAGCTCGCCCGCCAGCTCCAGGGCCTCGGCTGCCAGCTCGCCCTGGACGACTTCGGCGCGGGCTTCGCCTCCTTCTACTACCTCAAGCACCTCGTCTTCGACGTGCTGAAGATCGACGGCGACTTCATCGACCGGCTCCCGACCTCGACGACGGACCAGCTCGTGGTCCGTGCCGTCGTCGACATCGCCCGCGGGCTCGGCGCGAAGGTCGTGGCGGAACGCGTCGGCGACGCGGAGACCGTCTCCCTGCTCCGGGACCTCGGCGTGGACTACGGCCAGGGCTACTTCCTGGGTCGGCCTCGGCGGCTCGCGGACCTGATCTGAAACCCGGCGGGGCCGTTCGCTGACACCCCCCCGGGGTACCGTCGAATGGAGCTATCC
Organism: Solirubrobacterales bacterium; assembly: GCA_025964065.1. GTDB lineage: Bacteria > Actinomycetota > Thermoleophilia > Solirubrobacterales > Solirubrobacteraceae > Paraconexibacter. Next base: position 9,629 of record JAOPZO010000031.1, read on the forward strand.
TCAGTCCTGTCGACTGAGATCCTTCCGTCAGGAGAACCGTGCCCCAGCTTCCCATCTGCGCCGTCTGCCACGTCCGGCCCGGCGCGCTCCCCTTCGTGACCCAGGCCGCCGGCGCCCGCCAGGCCGGGGCGCTCTGCGAGGTCTGCGCCGAGCAGCTCATGAGCTCGGGGCAGGCCGCCGCCTTCGGCGACGCCGCCGAGCGCCTCGGCGCTCCGCGCCAGGCCGCCCGCCCGCAGACCACCCAGGAGGTCGCCGCCTCCACCACCCCCGCACTCGACGAGTTCGGCCACGACCTCACCGAGGACGCGCGCCAGGGCCGCATCGACCCCGTGATCGGCCGCGACGCCGAGGTGGAGCAGGTCGTCGAGGTCCTCGCCCGGCGCCGCAAGTCCAACGCCGTCCTCATCGGCGAGCCCGGCGTGGGCAAGACCGCGATCGTCGAGGGCCTCGCCCGGCGGGTCGTGTCCGCCGACGTCCCCGAAGCGCTCCGCGACACCCGCATCGTCGCGCTGGACCTCGCCGGCATGGTCGCGGGCGCCCAGTACCGCGGACAGTTCGAACAGCGCCTCAAGGCGGTGCTCGCCGAGGTCGAGGCGGCCGAGGGCTCCGTCGTCCTCTTCGTCGACGAGCTCCACACCGTGCTCGGCGCGGGCGGCGCCGAGGGCGCGATGGACGCCGCGAACATGCTCAAGCCGATGCTCGCCCGTGGCGTGCTGCGGATGGTCGGTGCGACGACCCTGAGCGAGTACAAGAAGGTCGAGCGGGACGGCGCCCTCGCCCGGCGTTTCTCCCCCGTGCTCGTCGGCGAGCCCTCCGTCGAGGAGACCGTCGCGATCCTGCACGGCCTGCGCGACGGGTACCAGGAGCACCACGGCGTCACGATCACCGACGCCGCGCTCGAGGCCGCGGCGCGCCTGGGCGACCGCTACGTCGTCGAGGAGCGGCTGCCCGACAAGGCGATCGACCTCGTCGACCAGGCGTCCGCCCGCGTCCGCCTGCGGCAGCCCCCCGCCGGCGAGACGGCCGGGGCGCTGCGCGAGCAGCTCCGGGAGGCCGTGGCCGCGGAGGACTACGAGCGTGCGGCGACGCTGAAGACGCAGCTCGTCCGCCTCGAGGAGGGCGGCGCCGTGGACGGCCCGGCGGTGGTCGACGAGGCCGAGGTCGCCGCGGTCGTCGGCGCGCGCACCGGCATCCCGGTGGGCGAGCTCGTCGCCGCGGAGCTCGAGAAGCTCGGCCGCCTGGAGGAGGACCTCCACGTGCGCGTCGTCGGGCAGGAGCCCGCGGTCGCCGCGGTCGCCGACACGGTCCGCCGTGCGCGGGTCGGCCTGAGCGAGTCGGACAAGCCGCTCGGGACGTTCCTGTTCCTGGGGCCCACGGGCGTCGGCAAGACCGAGCTCGTGAAGGCCCTCGCGGAGCGCCTGTTCGCCACGGAGGACGCGCTCGTCCGCATCGACATGAGCGAGTTCCGGGAGCCGCACACGGTCGCGCGGCTCATCGGCTCGCCCCCCGGCTACGTCGGGTACGGCGAGGGCGGCCAGCTCACCGAGCCCGTCCGCCGGCGGCCGTACTCCGTCGTGCTGCTCGACGAGGTCGAGAAGGCGCACCCTGACGTCTGGAACGTGCTGCTGCAGCTCATGGACGACGGGCGGCTCACCGACGGCGAGGGCCGCACGGTCGACTTCACGAACGCGGTGGTCGTGATGACCTCGAACCTCGGCGCGGGCCGCGCGAGGCGCGGGCTCGGGTTCACGGGAGCGGCCCCCGATTCCCACGCGGACGAGGAGCGCATGCTCGCCGCCGCGAAGGGCGCCTTCCTCCCGGAGTTCCTGAACCGCATCGACGAGGTCGTGACGTTCCAGCCGCTCGGCCCGGGGCACGTCGCCCGCATCACCGGCCTGATGGTCGAGCGGATCGTGGAGCGGCTGCGGACGGAGCGCGGGATCGTGCTCGAGGTCGCGCCGGAGCTCGTCGAGCGCCTCGCGGCCGACGGCTTCGACGAGGAGTACGGCGCCCGGCCGCTCGCGCGGCACCTGCGCCGCACGCTCGAGCGCGAGCTCACCCGGGCGATCGTCGACGGCACGCTCGCCGACGGCACGCAGGTCCGCGCGGGCGTGGGGGCCGACGGCGCCGTGGCGCTC
>JAOPZO010000033.1 GCA_025964065.1 Solirubrobacterales bacterium
ACCTGACGGGGCTCGGCGCGGGCGGCACCGACGCGGGGGCGCCCGGGCCACGGCCGCACTACGGGCGCTCGTACTACGCGGGCTACCTCCTCGACCCCGACGGCTACAGGGTCGAGGTCGTCTCGGGCGGGCACTGAGCAGGGGGCGACGTGGTGCAAGGAGGCCATTGGGTAGGGTCCTGAGCCCTCTCTTCCGCCCCTCACTGAGACCTCAGGAGCACCGCCACATGCCCGTCCGCGTAGGCATCAACGGCTTCGGCCGCATCGGCCGCAACGTCTTCCGCGCCGCCAAGGCCGCAGGCGCCGACATCGAGTTCGTCGCGCTCAACGACCTGACCGACAACGAGACGCTCGCCCACCTCGTCAAGTACGACTCCACGCTCGGGCGCTACCCGGGGACGGTCGAGGTGTCCGGCACGGGCCTGGTCGTCGACGGCCGGGAGATTCGCGTCTACGAGGAGCGTGACCCCTCGAAGATCGACTGGAACGCGCTCGACGTCGACGTCGTCATCGAGTCCACGGGGTTCTTCACGAGTCGCGACGATGCCGCCAAGCACCTCGGCGGCTCGGTCAAGAAGGTCATCATCTCCGCGCCGGCCAAGGGCGAGGACCTGACGATCGTGCTCGGCGTCAACGACGACAAGTACGACAAGGACGCCCACGAGGTCATCTCGCTCGCCTCCTGCACGACGAACTGCCTTGCGCCGTTCGCCAAGGCGATCAACGACGCGGTCGGCATCGAGCACGGCCTGATGACGACGATCCACGCGTACACGGGCGACCAGCGCCTGCTCGACGCGCCGCACTCCGACCTGCGCCGCGCCCGCTCCGCCGCGATCAACCTCATCCCGACCTCGACGGGCGCCGCGAAGGCCGTCTCGCTCGTGCTGCCGGAGCTCGCGGGCAAGCTGAACGGCTTCGCGATCCGCGCCCCCGTCCCGACGGGCTCGGTCGTCGACCTGACGTTCCGCGCCGCGAAGGACACCTCCGTCGAGGAGGTCAACGCCGCGGTCAAGGCCGCCGCCGACGGCCCGATGCAGGGGATCCTCGCCTACACCGAGGATCCGATCGTCTCCACGGACATCGTCACGGACCCGCACTCGTCGATCTTCGACTCGAAGCTCACGAACGTCATCGACGGCCGCCTCGTGAAGGTCGTCTCCTGGTACGACAACGAGTGGGGCTACTCGAACCGGGTGGTCGACTTCGCGCAGCGCATCCTCTAGTGAGGACGCTCGAGGACGTCGAGGTCGGCGGCAAGGTCGTCGTCGTCCGGGTGGATTTCAACGTCCCCCTGGACGCTGCCGGCCGCATCACCGACGACGCGCGGATCCGCGCGGCGATTCCGACGCTCGACGAGCTGCTCGAGCAGGGCGCGGCGAAGCTCGTCCTGCTCGCCCACCTCGGGCGGCCGAAGGGCAAGCCGGACCCGAAGTTCTCCCTGAGGCCCGTCGCGGACCGCCTCGCGGAGCTCATGGAGGACGACGTCCACCTCCTGAAGGACCCCGACGAGGCGTGGGGCGACGGCGACCGCCTGCTCATGCTCGAGAACGTGCGGTTCTTCCCGGGCGAGACCGAGGACGATCCGGCGCTCGCCAAGAGGTACGCGGCCCTCGGCGACGTCTTCGTCGACGACGCCTTCGGCGCCGCGCACCGCGCCCACGCCTCGAACCACGGCATCGCGAAGCTCCTCCCGAGCGCCGCGGGCCTGCTCCTGCAGCGGGAGGTGGAGACGCTCACCGGCATCCTCGCCGACCCCGGCCGGCCCATGGTCGCCATCGTCGGCGGCTCGAAGGTCACGGACAAGCTCGGGGTGCTCGAGCGCTTCCTCGAGCTCGCGGACACCGTTCTCATCGGCGGGGCCATGTGCTTCCCGTTCTTCGCCGCGCAGGGCATCGGCGTCGGCGACTCGCTCTGCGAGCAGGAGGGGGTCGAGCCGGCCCGCGAGGTCCTCGCCAAGGCGAAGCCCGGCCAGCTCCTGCTGCCGACCGACCTCGTCCTCGGCCGCGAGTTCTCCGCCGAGACCGACGTCAAGGAGCTCGACGGGACCGAGGTCCCGGCCGGCTGGATGGGCCTCGACGTCGGGCCCAGCACCGCGAAGCGGTACGCGGGCGTCATCAAGGCCGCGGGCTCCGCGTTCTGGAACGGGCCCATGGGCGCGTTCGAGCTCGAGCCGTTCGCTGCGGGCACCCGCACCGTCGCCGAGGCCATGGCCGCGGCCGACGGCACCACCGTCGTCGGTGGCGGCGACTCCGCCGCAGCCCTCCTGCAGTTCGGCCTCGAGGCCGAGGTCACCCATCTCTCGACGGGCGGCGGCGCCTCCCTCGAGCTCATCGAGGGCAAGTCCCTCCCAGGAGTCGAGGTCCTCTCATCATGAGCCGCACACCGTTCATCGCGGGCAACTGGAAGATGCACAAGACGGTCGACGAGGCCGAGCAGTTCATCGCCGGCCTGCTGCCGCGCGTGAGCACCGCCGACGGCGTCGACGTCGCGCTCTGCGTGCCGTACACCGCGCTGGCGGCGATGGTCGACTCGACCCGTGGCTCACGCGTCGAGGTCTACGCGCAGAACATGCACTTCGCCGAGCAGGGCGCCTACACGGGTGAGGTGTCGGCCGCGATGCTCGCCGAGCTCGACGTCCACGGCGTCGTCCTCGGGCACTCCGAGCGCCGCGAGCTCTTCGCCGAGACGGACAAGGCGCTCGCCCTGAAGGTCCCGGCCGCGCTCGAGGCGGGGCTCAAGGTGATCCTGTGCGTCGGCGAGACGGAGGAGGAGCGGGAGCGCGGCGACATGCAGCGCAAGCTCCGCCACCAGATCCAGGAGGGCCTCGAGAAGGTCCCGACGGAGCGCCTCGGTGACGTCGTCATCGCCTACGAGCCCATCTGGGCGATCGGCACCGGGCTCGTCGCGACCCCCGAGCAGGCCCAGGAGGCCGTCTCGTTCTGCCGCGACCTCGTGGCGGACCGCTCGAAGGAGCAGGCCGAGCGCACCCGCATCCTCTACGGCGGCTCGATGAAGCCCGACAACGCCGGGGAGCTCATCGCGCTCCCGGACGTGGACGGCGGCCTCATCGGCGGTGCCTCGCTCGACCCGCAGCCGTTCTCCGCGATCGTGGCCGCCGCGGCCTGATGTCGGTCCCCGGCGTCGTCCTCGTGGTCCTCGACGGTTGGGGGCTGGCCGAGGCGGGGCCGGGGAACGCGGTATCGCTCGCGGCGACGCCGGTCTTCGACGACCTCTGGGCGCGCTACCCGCACACGCAGCTCACGGCCTGCGGGCCGGCGGTCGGGCTGCCCGAGGGGCAGATGGGCAACTCCGAGGTCGGGCACCTGAACCTGGGCGCGGGCTCCGTCATCCGCCAGGACCTCACGCGCATCGACGCCGCCGTCACCGACGGCTCGCTGGCGGGGAACGAGGTGCTCCGCGCGGGGTTCGAGGGCTACGGGCGCGTGCACCTCGTCGGCCTCGTCAGCGACGGCGGCGTGCACGCCTCCGAGCGCCACGTGGAGGCGCTCGTCGCGATGGGCGCCCGGCTCGGTGTCCCGGAGGTCGTCGTGCACGCGTTCACGGACGGCCGCGACACGCTGCCGAAGAACGGCGCGGGCTACCTCGAGCAGCTGCAGGGCTGGTGCGACGCCGCCGGCAACGCGCGCATCGGCTCGGTCATCGGCCGCTACTACGCGATGGACCGCGACAAGCGCGAGGAGCGCACGGCCGCCGCCGTCGGGCTGCTCACCGCGGGGCAGGCGGAGCACCACGTCGAGGTGGCGGCGGACGCGTGCCGCGCCGCGTACGAGCGCGGCGAGACCGACGAGTTCGTCGCGGCGACGACCGTGGGGTCCGAGGCGACGATCCGCCCCGGCGACGCCGTCATCGCCTTCAACTTCCGTCCCGACCGCATGCGCCAGCTCACCGCCGCGCTCGGGCCGCACGTTGCGCGTTACACGTGTCTCGCGGAGTACGACGAGCAGTGGAGCTACCCCGTCGCGTTCCCGCCCGAGCGGCCGCAGACGACGCTGGCCGAGCTCATCGCCGCCACCGGGCGCCCGCAGCTGCACGTCGCGGAGACCGAGAAGTACCCGCACGTGACGTACTTCTTCAACGGCGGGGAGGAGGCCCCCTACCCGGGGGAGCGGCGGGAGATGGCCCCGAGCCCGCGCGACGTCCCGACCTACGACCACAAGCCCGAGATGAGCGCGCGCGAGGCGGCGGACAAGTTCGTCGCCGCCTGGCAGGAGGACTCCCCGGCGTTCGGCGTCATCAACTTCGCGAACCCGGACATGGTCGGGCACACCGGCGTCATCCCGGCCGCCGTCGCCGCGATCGAGACCGTGGACGCCTGCCTCGGCGACGTCGTGGCCGCCGTCCAGCGCGACGGCGGGGTGCTCGTCGTCACCGCCGACCACGGCAACGCCGACCACATGCTCGAGCCCGACGGCTCGCCGAACACGGCGCACTCGCTCAATCCGGTGCCGCTCGTGGTGACCACCGACGACGCCGTGGTGCTGCGGGAGGGCGGCGTCCTCGCCGACGTCGCGCCCACGGTGCTCGAGCTCCTGGAGCTCGAGCAACCGGCCGGCATGACTGGGCGCTCGTTGCTCACCTGAGCCGCCGTAGGAGCTGGAGCGGGTCCGCGAGGTGTGGGCGCTCCGGGGCGCAGCCGGCCTGAAAGGGGTCAGGCCCCTTTCAGGCGGCGTCGGCCCAGCATCGCTGCGCCTCGGGGCGGTTCGTTCGCGTCGTCTTGCCGGCCGCGACGCGCAAGACCTGGCCGTTCCAGCTGCGGAACTGCGCAGTCCTGCGCAGTCCCGCAACGCCACCGCCTGAAAGGGGTCAGGCCCCTTTCGGGCACAGGCCGCGAGCTTCGCGGCGTACTCCGCGAGGCGCCGGCCCTGGCAGCGGGCCGCCTTCGCGACGTCTCCGGCGTCGTGCCGTCGCCGTCGCAGCCTCTGTGGCTCGTGGTTCCAAGCGGCTGCGCCCGCAACCGGTGTGGAAGCTGTGGTTGCACACGCAACTGCTCGCGCTACGCTCTCGGCACGATGGCCACCGCACCTCCGCCGCCCTCCGACACGGCCCACCTCGATGCGCAGGAGCTCCGCGCGTGGCGCGGGCTGCTCCGCACCTACGCCCGCCTGACCAAGGCGCTCGACGCCGAGCTCGAGGCCGCCCACGGCCTGCCGCTCAGCTCCTACGAGGTGCTCATGCTCATCGCGGACGCCGAGGGCGGGCAGATGCGCATGCACGACATCGCGAGCTCCATCCTCCTGTCCCGGAGCGGCCTCACCCGCCTCGTCGACCGCCTGGAGCGCGACGGCCTGCTCTGCCGCAAGTCGTGCTCCTCCGACGCCCGCGGTGCCTTCGCCTGCCTGACTCCGAAGGGGCGCGACGTCCTCGACGCAGCACGCGCCGCCCACCTCGCCGGCGTGCGCGCGAAGTTCCTCGACCACTTCAGTCCGGCCGAGCAGGAGCAGCTCGGGGGCTTCTGGGAGCGTGTCGCGAGCACCTAGGATCAGCGGCTTGCCCGCGCTCGAGATCCTTGCCCGTGACGCCGACACCCGCGCCCGCGCCGGGGTCCTGACCACCGCGCACGGCGCGGTGCGCACCCCCGCGTTCGTCCCGCTCGCGACGAAGGCCACCGTGAAGGGCCTCCTCCCGCACGAGGTGCGCGACCTCGGCTACGACATGGTGCTCGGGAACACGTTCCACCTGTTCCTCGACCCGGGGGACGAGCGCATCGCCGGGTTCGGCGGCCTGCACGACTTCATGGGCTGGGACCACCCGATCATCACCGACTCGGGCGGCTTCCAGGTCTTCTCCATGGGCCACGGGGCGGTCGCGGACGAGATCAAGGGCAAGAGCGCCCAGGGCCATGACCGCCTCGGGAAGGTCATCTCGATCAAGGAGGAGGGCGTTTCGTTCCGCTCCTACCTCGACGGCTCGACGAAGTTCATCGGGCCGGAGACCTCCATGCAGATCCAGGCGAACCTCGGTTCGGACATCTGCCTCGTGTTCGACGAGTGCACCCCGTTCCACGTCGACCGCGACTACACCGAGCGCTCCACGGAGCGCACACACCGCTGGCTCGAGCGCTGCATGGCCTGGCACGGCGAGCACGGCCCGGCCGACCAGCTGGTCTACGCGATCTCCCAGGGCGGCGTCTACGAGGACCTGCGCAAGCAGTCGACGGAGGTCATCGCCGCGAGCGGCACCGCGGGCATCGCGATCGGCGGCTCGCTCGGGGAGCACAAGGAGCAGATGTACGAGGTGGTCGACTGGGCGACCTCCGTCCTGGGCGGGGAGCACGAGCACAAGCCGCGCCACCTGCTGGGCATCGGCGAGGTCGACGACCTCGTGCGCGGGGTGGAGCTCGGCATCGACACCTTCGACTGCGCGATGCCGACCCGCCTCGGCCGCCACGGCGTCGCGCTCGTGCCTGAGCCCACCAAGCGCTGGCGGGTCGACCTGACCGCCGGGAAGTTCAAGGACGACCACGCGCCGATCATGGAGGGGTGCCCGTGCCCGGCCTGCGCGCTCGGCCTCTCGCGCGGCTACCTGCGCTACCTCGTGCACTCCCGCGAGCTCACCGGCATGCGGCTGCTGACGATCCACAACCTCGCCTTCATCCAGCGCGTCATGCAGGATCTCCGCGACGCGATCCTCGCGGGGACGCTCGCCGAGACCGCGCGGGCCCTCCGTGGCGGCGCGTCGCCCGGGACGACCGCCCCGCCGCCGCCCGTCCCGGCCTGAGCGCCGGCCCGCGCTCAGCGCGTGTTGTCGTCGATGAGCTGCTTGAGCTCGTCGACCATGCCACCGACCTGGTCGGAGGTCACCCGGCGCAGGTTCGTGCCGCGCTCGTCCTGCGAGCTCGCGATGACCGCGGCGGCACCGCCCGCGAGCACGAGCGCCAGGATGAGCAGCCCGACCAGAAG
>JAOPZO010000043.1 GCA_025964065.1 Solirubrobacterales bacterium
TGAGGTGGGCGGCGGGCGGCACGGCTGCCCGTTTGGGTCGGCCAGGGGCGCGCGACCTTGAGGGCGGGCGTCAGGCCGCGCAGGGGTGCTACGCGTGCTGCGCGGAGCCGCCGTGATGCACGAGCCCGGCCTCACCGCGGGCGGCGGGGGGCGAGCGGCTCAGCGCCCGTCGTCCTCGAACGGGACGTGCTCCATCCGGACGGCGGGCTGGAGGCGGAGCTCCACGCCCGTCGTCTCCCTGATCGTCCGCTCGAGCTGGATCGACGTCGTGATGACCCCCTCCTTGAAGGCGAGCATCGCGACACGCTGCAGGCACGCGGACACGAGCGCGTCTCCGAGCAGCTCGGGCGGCGCGCCGCGCCGGACGGCGAGGTCCATCGCCTCGGCGATGATGCGGCCGAGCCCCTCCGCGTCGAGCTGGGCCTGGAGGTCGTCGTCGTCGCGCATGCGCAAGCCACGGTAGGGCCGGTAGCGTCGGGACATGGCCGCCAAGGACGATGTCGAGGTGCTGCAGGTGGCCGGGCACGAGGTCCCGATCTCGAGCCCGGGCAAGGTCTACTTCTCCGAGCGCGGCGACACGAAGCTCGACCTGGCCCGCTACTACCTCGCGGTGGAGGAGCCGTTCATGGCCGCCACCCAGGGCCGGCCGCTCCTGCTCCAGCGCTTCCCGAACGGCGCGGAGGGCTCCTCGTTCTTCCAGAAGCGCGTCGCGCCGACGAAGGCCGCGCCGTGGATCACCACCACCGAGGTCTCCACGCCGAACGGCACGACCTCGCAGGCGCTCGTCGCGGTCGACATGGCTCACGTGCTGTGGGCGGTCAACCAGGGCTGCCTGGGCTTCCACGTCTGGCCCACGACCGCCGCGGACCCCGTGCACGCCGACGAGCTGCGGATCGACCTCGACCCGAGCCCGGGCGTCGAATGGGCCGAGGTCTGCGAGGCCGCGCGCGGCGCCAAGGCGCTCTTCGACGAGCTCGGGATCGAGGCCCACCCGAAGACGACGGGCAACCGCGGCATCCACGTCTACGCGCGCCTCGAGCCGCGCTGGGACTCCAACGCGGTCCGCTCCGCCGCCGTCGCGTTCGCGCGGGAGCTCGAGCGCCGGCGCCCCGAGCTCGTCACCGCGGCGTGGTGGAAGGAGGAGCGCGGCGAGCGCGTCTTCGTCGACTACAACCAGAACGCGCCGCACAAGACGATCTTCGGCGCCTGGTGCGTGCGGGCGAACCCGCACGCGCAGGTCTCGACGCCGTTCGACTGGGAGGAGCTCGACACGCTCGAGCCGCGCGCGCTCACGCTCGCGACCGTTCCCGAGCGCGTGCGCGCGAACGGTGACCCGTGGGGCGGCATGTCCGGGGACCGACAGTCGCTCGAGCCGCTCCTCGAGCTGCACGAGCGGGACATGGCGGCGGGGCTCATGGACGCGGCGTGGCCGCCGCAGTACCCCAAGATGCCGAACGAACCGCCCCGGGTCGCACCGAGCCGGGCGAGGAAGGTGGACGAGGACTGATCATGTAGTTGCATACGCAACCACATGGCGCTATCGTTGCCCGTGCAACCAGCTGAGGAGGAGCACCATGCGGCTCGAAGGCCTGCACCACATCACGATGATCACCGGCGACGCCCAGGCGACCGTGGCCTTCCAGGCCGACCTGCTCGGCCTCCGCCTCGTGAAGAAGACCGTGAACTTCGACGCGCCCGACGCGTACCACCTCTACTTCGGCGACGAGCAGGGCTCCCCGGGCTCCATCCTCACCTGGTTCGAGTTCGCGGGTGCGCGCCCGGGGACCGCCGGCGCCGGGATGGTGCACACGCTGCAGCTCGGCGTCGCCGCCGAAGCCGCGCTGGGCTTCTGGACCGCGCGGCTCGCGGCGGCCGGCGTCGCCACGGAGCGGACCGCGGACGGCCTCGCGTTCCGCGACCACGACGGCCTGCGCTTCGAGCTCGTCGTGGACCCCGACGGCCCGGACCTCCGCGCGAAGCACCCCGAGGTCCCGGCGGAGCACGCGATCCGCGGGATGCGCGGCGCCCGCGCGTACGCCTCGCGCCCGTTCGGCGCGGACCGCGCGCTGCTCGTCGACACGCTCGGCTTCACCCCGACGGACACCCCCGGTGCCTACCTCGTCGAGGGCGGCGGCCAGCGGTTCCGCTGGGCCTACGACGCCTCGCCCGGCCACGGCGCCCCGGGTGCGGGCACCGTCCACCACATCGCGTGGCACGCACGGGACGAGGACCACGTCGCGTGGCAGCAACGCGCGGGCGCGGCGGGCATGCAGGTCACGCCGGTCATCGACCGGGACTACTTCGACGCCATCTACTTCCGCCAGCCGCAGGGGATCCTGTTCGAGATCGCGACGACCTCCCCCGGCTTCGCCGTGGACGAGGACCCGGCGCACCTCGGCGAGGGGCTCCGGCTCCCGAAGCAGCACGAGCACCTGCGCCCGCAGCTCGAGCAGCTCCTCACCCCCGTCGCCGACCCGCGCACCGCGCGCCAGGAGGCCTGAGCCATGACCCTCGCCTTCCGCGAGCGCCCGGCCACCGGCGACCCCGACGGCCTGCTCGTCCTCCACCACGGCCGCGGGGCCGACGAGCACGACCTGCTCGGCATGGCCGACGTCCTCGACCCGGAGCGGCGCCTGCACGTCGTGACCCCCGGCGGCCCGCTCACGGTCCCCGGCTTCCCGGGCAGGCACTGGTACGTCGTGCCGCGCGTCGGCTTCCCGGACCACGACACGTTCCACGCCGCCTTCGGCGCACTCGCCGCGTTCCACGACGCGCTGTGGGCGCGCACGGGCCTGCCCCCCGAGCGGACCGTCTTCGGCGGCTTCTCGATGGGCTCGGTCATGTCCTACGCGCTCGGGCTGGGCGGGGACCGGCCCGCCCCCGCGGGGATCCTCGCCTTCAGCGGGTTCGTCCCCGTCGTGGACGGCTGGCAGGCCTCGCTCGCCGACCGCACGGCCACCCGCGCGTTCGTGGCCCACGGCCGCAACGACCCGATCATGCAGGTCGACTTCGCCCGGCAGGCGTCCGCGCTCCTGGAGGCCGGGGGCCTGCCCGTCGAGTACCACGAGTCCGGCGCGGGCCACACGATCGATCCCGCGCACGTGCCCGCGGCCCTGGACTGGCTCAAGGCGACGATCCCGGCCGGGGGCGTCCCCGGGTGAGCGGGGCGTTCCGGCACCGCGACCACGCCCGCACCCTGGTCTTCGGGCCCGGGGCGGTCGCGGCCGGCCGGGACCTGCTGCCGGCGGGGTACGCACTGCTCACCACGGCGCGGGCGCTGCGCGCGACCCCGGAGCTCGGCGACGGCGCCGCGCTCGTCCTCGAGGTGCCCGCGGGAGCCGTCGACGTCCTGGCCGCGGCGCTGCTCGCGCCCGCGGGCGACCACCCGCTCGTGGCGCTCGGCGGCGGCCGCGTCATCGACACGGCCAAGGCGATCGCGGTCATGGCGAGCCATGACGGTCGCATCGCCGATTACCAGGGGGCCGATCGGTTCACCGCGTCGCGGCTCCCGCTGCTGGCGGCGGCGACGACCGCCGGGACCGGCGCGGAGGTGACCCGCTTCACCGTCATCACCGACCCCGACACGGCGGTGAAGATGCTGATCACCGACGATCGCCTGATCCCGGATGTCGCGATCGCCGATCCGGCGCTGACGTACGGCTGCCCGCGGCCGGTGACCGCGTCGACCGGCCTCGACGCGCTGACCCACGCGATCGAGGCGTATGTCAGCCGCCGGGCGACGCCCTCCTCGGATCTGTTCGCGCTCGGCGCGGCGCGCCAGATCGGTCGTTCCCTGGAGCGGGCCTGGGACGATGGCACCGATGCGGACGCGCGCCGTGCGGTGATGCTCGGGGCGTTGCACGCCGGGATCGCCTTCAGCAACGACTCGGTGGCGCTGGTCCTCGGCATGTCGCGGCCGATCGGCGCCTATTTCCATGTGCCAC
>JAOPZO010000047.1 GCA_025964065.1 Solirubrobacterales bacterium
CGACGAGCAGCTGGCGAAGATCTGATGTCCACCCCCGAGCGCGGCCCCAACCCGGGGCACGACCACGACGAAGGAGCCGTGATGGCCGAGCAGTCCGAGGAGACGCAGTTCGACGACGGGGGCTCCCCCGAGACCACGGACGGGCAGATCCGCCCCGAGGGCGTCGCCCCGGGTGACGGCATGGGCCACGGCTATTCCACCGAGGGCGGCGGCCCCGAGGGCCGCGAGCACGCCTCGGGCGACGAGGGCGGCCTCGCGCACACCCCGGCCGCCGAGGGCGACCCGGATCTCGAGGGCTCGCGCTCGGCACGCGACCTCGGCGGGCCGAAGCTCGCGCCGGAGGACCTCGACGCCGCGGAGGACACCACGGGCGGCGCGAAGGGCGACATCCAGACCAAGGGCCAGGAGCCGCACCGGTAGCTCCGGTCCGCAGGTCACCATGCACCGCGACGGGCGCCCACGGGCGCCCGTCGTGCGTTCCGCGCAGAAAGCGGGACCGTGCGGGGGAAACCTGGAGCTGTGCGATCTCGCGGCCCGTTGCGACGCGCCCGATTCAGGCCGGGGTCGCCGGGTAGCCACATCACAAGTCCGGGGCGCACGTCCGCGTCCCGCACCGTCCCGACACACCGAAGGAGTCCCATCACATGAGCAGTCCCGCAACCCGCAGCACCGGCACCGGCCGCGACCACGAGCGCGGCGCCGTCGCGCCCCGCACGACGCGTCGCATCTCCACGGAGACGAAGTCCGCGCTCAAGACGACCGAGTTCATCGCGTTCCTGGCGGTCCTCGCGGGCCTCCTGATCGCTGCGCTCATCGTCGACGAGGCCGACGCCGGCGGCTACGGCGCCAAGCAGGCCTGGCTCTACGCCACGATCCTGACGTCGGGCTACATGATCAGCCGCGGCCTCGCCAAGTCCGGCAGCCGCGAGCCGTACGACGACGACGACCGCTAGACCAGTCGCAGCGCCACGATCGCCACGTCGTCACGCAGCGGGCCCTGCGCCCGCTGCTCGGCGACGTGGCGCACCGCGTCGGCCAGCGCCGCCGCGGTCGCCGGCGGCCCGTCCGGGTGCGCGGCGAGGAGCTCGGCGGCGAGGTCCCCGGGCTCCATGGGCCGGCGGCGATCCGCCTCGGTCACCCCGTCCGTGTAGAGGACGATCGCGTCACCGCGGCCCAGCCGCAGCTCGGTCTCCTCCCACGTCACGCCCTCGGCGACGCCGAGCAGCGCCCCGTGGGCCTCCACGGGCTCGATGCGACCGTCCGCCCGCACGATGAGCGGCGCGGGGTGCCCCGCGCACGAGAGCACGAGGTCGGCGTGGCCGTCGCCCAGGCGCAGCTCGCCCAGGACGGCGGTGAGGAACCGCTCCGCGATCCGCTCCGTGACCATCGCCGCGTTCAGCAGCGCGAGCGAGTTGCCCGGGTTCGCGGGGCCCGCGATCGTCGCGGCGCGCAGCGTGTACCGCGCCATCGCCGTGACGGCCGCGGCCTCCGCGCCCTTGCCGCACACGTCGCCCACGACGACCGCCCAGCGGTCCGCGGTCGTGGGGTAGAGGTCGTAGAAGTCCCCGCCGACCTCGGACGCCTCGCCCGCGGGGAGGTAGCGCGCGGCGGCGTCGATCCCCGGGATGTCCGGAAGCGCCGGCGGCAGCAGCCCGGCCTGCAGCGTCGAGGCGATGTGCGCACGCTCCGCGTAGAGCTGCGCGTTGTCGATGCCGGTCGCCAGGCGCCGCGCGACCTCCTCGAGGTGCGCGCGCTCCTCGCCCGTCGGGACCTTGCGCGAGGCGTCCCAGCCGAGCCCCATCACGCCGACGGTGCGCCCGCGGGCCACGAGCGGGAGGAAGACCACGCTCCGCGGTGCGGTCTGGAGGAGCGTGTCGAGCTCCGCGTCCGAGCCCGCCATGCCGCGGATGACGTCCACGGCGAGGTCGCCCGTGACGAGCGGCTTCCGCGTCCGCGCGACGGTCGCCCACGGGTTCGGCGAGTCGAGCGGGTACGTCGAGCCGACGAGAAGCTGCTGCGTGGCGTCCCGCTCCGGCGTCGCGGCGCCGACGGCCATCCGCTCGACGGTCTGGCCCTCGCGGGCGACGACGTCGATCCCGGCGACGTCCGCGCCGTGCCGCAGGAGCACGCGGTTCGCCTCGGGGAGCGTCCGCCGGAGCTCCATGGAGCGGTCGAGGACCTCGCTGAGCTCGGCGAGCATGCGGGCGCGCTCGTGCGCGACCTCGGTCTCCCGCCGCGCGCGCCGCTCCGCCGCGAGGAGCCGCTCACGCTCGATGGACTGGCGGCGGCGCTCGGAGACGTCCCGGGCCACGACGACGAGCCGGCGGCGCCCGTCCACCTCGAGCGGCTGCGCCGCGAGCTCCACCGCGACGCGGGTCCCGGCAGGGGTCACGAGCTCGGTCTCGAAGCCGTCGACGCCCGGGCGTCGGGCCAGGACGTCCCGCACGTAGCCGTCGAGGCCCCCGTGGCTCGGCTCCGGGAAGAGCTCGAGCAGGGACGGGAGGTCGTAGAGCTCCTGTGCGGGGCGCATCGTCATGCGCTCGGCCGCCTCGTTGACGTAGATGGCCTGCGCGCCCTCGAGGAGCACGAACGCCTCGCCCATCTCGGACTGCGCCCGCAGCAGCGTCTCGTACAGGTCGCGCTGCCCCGTGAGCGCCTGTTCGATCCGGAGGCGCTCGGTGACTTCGACGATCGTGCCGCCGATGCCGAGCGCGTCGCCGCCCGGAAGCCGCACGCGGTAGAAGCTCATGAGCCACTGGCGCTCCCGGCCCGGGAAGGCGGGGAGCGTCCCGCGGACCTCGACGTCGCTGACGACCTCACCCGTGGTGAGGACCTGCTTCAGCAGCCGCTCGACGTCGTCGCCCACGTCCCCGAGCAGCTCGGGAGCCCGGCGGCCTGCGTGCTCGGCCGCAGGGATCCCGTCGAGCTCGGCGAGCGCGGCGTTCGCGCGGACGAACCGGAGCCGGTCGTCGAAGAGCGCGAAGCCGACGGGCGCCTGCTCGAGGTAGCTGTCGAGCGTCGCCCGGGCCTCCTCGGACCGGCGCTGCTCGGCGTGGGCGGCCCGGAACAGCCGCGCGTTGTCGACGGCGAGCGCGGCGCGGCGGCCGAGCTCGACCGCGAGCGCGAGGTCGTCCTCGTCGTAGCGCGCGTTGGTCGCGGCGACGAGGCTGAGGACGCCCAGGATGCGGCCGCGGGCGGTCAGCGGCACCGC
>JAOPZO010000048.1 GCA_025964065.1 Solirubrobacterales bacterium
CGGGACGCCGTCGCGGTCGGGGCCTTCGCGGACGCGCGGGCGGGGGCGGACCGGCTGCTCGCCCACGCGCCCGGCCACCTCGAGGCGCTCGTGCTCCGCGCCGAGGTGCTCGACGCGCTCGGGGATCCCGGCGCGCCCGACGCCTACGCGGCGGCCGCGGCCGCCGTCGGCCCACCCGGTGACCAGGACCTCACCGCCCGCAGGGCCCAGGCGCAGCTCAAGGCGAGCCTCGTCGTCGAGGCGGTCGCGACGCTCGAGGGCGTGACGCCGCACTCGGCCGCCGGAAAGCTCGCCCAGGCCCTCACGCTCAGCGCCGCCGCGGCGGTGGGCGTGTACGCCGATGCGGAGGCGGCGGGCGCGCTGGCGGACGAGGCGCACCGCCTCGCGCTCGAGCTCGGCGATCCCGGGGCGATCCTCGACGCGACCTGGGCCAGTGCGCTCGCCGCCCACGCGACGGGGCAGCTCCCCAAGCGCCTCCGCGAGTACCTGCGCCGCACGAGCGCCCTGCCCGAGATCGCGACCCGCGTCTTCGACGGGCAGCTCTGCGTGACCGAGCGGATGCTCCACGGGGGGCTGCCGAACGCCGAGGTGGTCGCGTTCGCGAACGGGCTCGCCGTGGAGGCCGAGCGCCTCGGCGCCGCGCGCGGACACGCGTTCGCGCTCACCCTCCGCGGCGAGGCCGGCCTGCTCGCCGGGGAGCTCGCCCGGGCGGAGCACGACTTCGCGGAGGGCGCCCGGCTGCACGGGCGGATCGGCGCGCTGGCCGGGGAGGCCCTCTCGCTCCTGGGGTGCGCGCAGGTCGCGACGGCCCAGGGGCACCCGGACCTCGCCCGGCCGTTCCTCGCCGACGCGCTGCTCATGGCGCGCGAGTCCGAGGTCGGGCACCACACGCTCGACCGGATCTACGGCGCGATGGTCGAGGCGGCCGGGGACCCGGAGGGCGCGGTCGCGCTGGTGGCGGAGGCCGAGTCGGCGATCCAGGGGCCGGCGGAGACCTGCCCCACGTGCCGGATCGCGTTCATCGTCCCCGCGACGATCGCCACGGCGCGGGCCGGGGACCTCGAGCGCGCGCACCGCTACGCGGCGGACGTGCGCGTGGCCATCGCGCACATCGCGCTGCCCCCCGCCTGGCACGCCGCGGCCGAGGAGGCCCACGGGTGGGTCGCGGGAGCCGACGGCCGCACGGACGAGGCCCGGGTGCACTTCACCGCGGCCGCCGACGGCTTCGTCCGCTGGGGCCAGCCGCTCGACGCGGCGCGCTGCGCGCTGCTCGTCGGCGGTGTCGGCTAGGGAACGCCCCGGGAACGTCGCGGGAGGAACGTCCTCCTCGTCCACCCCAGCAGACGACCCAGGAGGTCCCCATGCAGTCCATCCCCCGCCAGGACGTGCCCGTCGCCATCGCCGACGGCGAGCTCGAGGTGCGCGTCCGCGACGTCGAGGGCCTGATGGTCGGCTTCGTCCGGCTGCCCGCCGGCGCCGACCTGCGCCCGCCGCTCGTGGGCCTGCCCGACGACCTCTGCCCCTGCCCGCACTGGGGGTGGATGATCAAGGGGCGCGTGCGGATGCACACGCGTGGCGGCCACCAGGACTTCGCGGCCGGCGAGGCCTTCTACTGGGGCCCGGGCCATGCGCCCGAGGCGCTCGAGGACAGCGAGTACGTCGACTTCTCCCCGACCCACGAGTTCCAGCGGGTGCTCGACCACCTGACGGGCGTCGCGCCCGCCACGCGCTGAGCTAGCCGGCGAGCGGCGGCCGCACGGGTCGCGGCGCGGGCGGCCCGTCGAGCTCGGCGAGCCCGAGGTAGACGAGCGCCTCCCAGACGTCGAGCTGCAGCACGCGCACGGCGTGGCGGAGCACCTGGGCGCCGACGTACGCGGCGAGGACGGTCAGCAGGAGCACGGTCGGGAGCACGTCCGGGTGGTTCGCCGCCCGGGCGATGCTCCCTTCCGATGAGTTCCGGCGCCCACGCGAGTCAAAGACGCCATGCGCAAGCTCATCGTCACGACGTTCGTCTCCCTCGACGGGGTCATGCAGGCCCCGGGCGGGGAGCCCGGCTACGCCCACACGGGGTGGGTGGGGGACCGGTTCAGCGAGGAGCTCGCCGCCTACAAGCTGGAGGAGCAGCTCGCCGCCAGCGTCCTGCTGCTCGGCCGCCGCACCTACGAGAGCTTCCATGGGGCCTGGCCGCAGCGGGAGGGCCCGATGGCCGAGAAGATCAACACGATGCGCAAGCTCGTCGCCTCCACGACGCTCGAGGCGAGCCCGTGGCACGACACGGAGGTGGTGGCCACGGACCTCCTCGGGCACCTCGAGCGGCTCAAGCGCGAGGAGGACGGCGCGCCGATCCTCGTGGTCGGCAGCCGCTCGGTCGCGCAGGCGCTGCTCACGGCGGGCCTCGTGGACGAGCTGCACCTGCAGGTCTTCCCGCTCGTCCTGGGCTCGGGCGACCGGCTGTTCCCCGCGTCGGAGGACCTGGTGCCCCTCGAGCTCATCTCGAGCGAGGCGACGCCGAACGGGGTGCTGCTGCAGGAGTACCGGCCAAGGCGCTGAGCCGCCGGGTCACGGGTCCTCGGAGGAGCGCCGGCGCTCCACGAGCGCCCGGAGCGCGGGGTCGCCGGAGCGCAGCTCGTCCATCCGCTCGCCCGTGCAGCTCAGGAGGTCGATGACCACCTCGGTGCCCGTGGCGGCCACGAGCCGCCAGGTCGCCCCGTGCTCCTCCCAGCGCCGCAGGACCTCCACGGGTGGCTCGGTCATGGACCCGGGATGCCCGTCGCGGCGCCGCCCGAAGACTCCGGCAGGCTGATCGGATGGCTCCGCACGTCGCCGACGGCCGACGGGATCATCGACCTCGGTCCCGGCGCGGGCCGCGACGGCGGCCGGGTCGTCTTCGAGGGCACGCCCGCCGACCTCGTCGCCGCGCGCTCGACGCTCACGGGCGAGCACCTGGCCGCGTACGTCGGCTGAGGCCCGGGCCGCCAGGTTGCGGGAACACGATCGAGGACCTCATGGGGGCCGTCCGTGCGCTATACCTTCGGGACGGGCGGGACGTTCCGCGAGGCCGAGGCCTCTGGACGCACCTCCCGCGGACGTCGGGTACAGTGTCGTCCGTCGCGCGGATGTAGCTCAGTTGGCTAGAGCGTCTGCTTGCCATGCAGAAGGTCGAGGGTTCGAGTCCCTTCATCCGCTTCACTGAAAGCCCCGCATTTGCGGGGCTTTCCTCGTTCTGGTGGGCGGGCCGGAGGAGGCGAACCGGCCGTGGATACCGCTTGGGGTGCCAACCGTCGGTCGGCAGGCCATTCCGAGCCGCTGAAATGGGCTCCGGGCAGCGGGTACGAGATCTGTCGAGGCCTGGCTCAAGCACTCGACCGCGGACGCCCTGGGGACGACGCAAGGTCGCGTGGCCACGAACACCGACGAGCGCAAGCCGGGCCAGTTCGCAGATGAGCGCTTTCGCGAGCGCAAGCGTGCTTGGCTGAAGCGGATCTGGTGGATCCTGCCGCTGGTCGCGGCGTTCGAGGTGGCAGTGTTCGCTTCGCTCGGCTGGCTCTTCTATCGCGACCACATGCCCTTCTTCTGGGGCACCGGCCTCGGCGTCGGCTTGTCGGTGATGTACTGGTTCGCCGACTCCCCCCCGCACCACATCGAGCGCTGGCGGCAGGGCGCCCAGGGCGAGAAGCAGACGGCAAAGCAGCTCCGACCCTTGCTTCGAGACGGTTGGGTCCTCCTCAACGACGTCGAAAGCCGTTATGGCAACATCGACCACATCCTGGTGGGGCCGGCCGGCGTCTTCGTTCTCGAGACGAAGAACCTCAACGGCGTATGCGCAGTCGGCGAGGGCATCCTGTCGGTGCGCTGGCGCGAGGATCCGACCGACGGCTACGAGAACCACTCGATTGCCCCACGCGCCCGTGCCGCGGCAGCCGAAGTCGCCGAACAACTCCGCGGACAGGGTCTCCGCCAATGGGTCCAACCTGTCGTCGTCCTCTGGAGCAGCTTCGAGCAGACGTCGTTCAAGAGCGGCAAGGTCGCCTGGATCAGCGGGAAGGAGCTGCGAGCATCGCTTCTCAAGCAGCAGCCGCGCTTGACCGCCGCTGAGGTCGCGAAGGTCGCTGGCGCCCTCCGCCGGTCGACCGCTGGCGGCGGCGTCTTGAGGGAGCCGGTTCCAGCCGTCGTGAGCTGAGCGGTCGGGCGGCCCGAGGCTTTCGCCGCGCACTGGCAGCCGGCGGCGTCTCGCCTTAGGGTCGAGCTCGGATCGCCCGCCGCTACCGACTCGAGAGTGACCAGTTGGGCTTCTTCAAGCGCGTCTTCGGTCGAGAGATCGACGTCGAGCCGCCACCGTCGTCAAAGCGGGGAAGCACCCCGTCAACGTCAGGTCACGTCGTCATGGGCGGGCGCGAGACGCTCGAAGTCGTGGGTGAGTCGTTCTGCCAGGAGGCGCTGTGGCACATCGTCGGTGGACGATGCGCAGACCGCGTGCGGTGTTCGGTCGAAGCCAGCCTCGTTCCTGAGCCGACGAATCCCTACGACAGCAACGCGGTTCGGGTGTACGTCGAGGGGTTCCCGGTCGGATACCTCTCACGTGAGGACGCCGCCGCGTACCTCCCCGGTCTCCACGCGCTTGCTGGACAGCACGGTCGCCACATCGGGCTGCGGGGCGCCGTCGTCGGCGGGGGCCGACGCGGTGATGGGATCGGTCTGCTCGGGGTCTTCCTCGACCACGATCCGGCCGATTTCGGGCTTGCGGCGACCAGGCAGGCATCGCAGATCCCTCAGTTGCGGACTGGCCTCGCGCAAGCGCTGGCCACCGACCATGAGGACGACAGCTACGACCTCTCGTGGCTCGATCGGCTCTCGGCGAACGGCGGGCCGAGCGACATCCCGAAGCTCAGAGGGCTCCTCCTCGACGAGACCGATCCCATCGATCGTCACTTCATGTTCTGCGAGCTCGAGCATCGGCTCTACAAGAGCAGGGACGCGTTCGCTTCGGCGCTCGAGGAGTTCGACGCGGCATGCGCTCAACATCACGACGAGATGACCGCGATCCGCCCTGCGTTGCTCGACAAGTTCGGTGCGGTACCGGTGATCGAGATGTACCGCCAGGCCGCCATTCGGTTCCAGAAGGCCCGCGCCTGGGAGCAGGCCCGACTCTGGGCCGAGCACGGTCTCACCGTGTACGGCGCTGACGCCGCTCGACCGGAAGCCGTGGAGGACCTGCTGAAGCGGGCCGCCTACGCGACGGCGAAAGCGGCCGGGCCGACCCCCCGGGCACCCAGACCTCCAGCCGGGACCGGCAGTGGCACCGAAGCCCTGGAAGCTGTCGAGGTGCTTGTCTGCGTTGCATGCGACGTCCGCTTCGAACGTGTCCGGACGAGAGGACGGAAGCCATTGCGTTGTCCCGACTGCCGGGACCCGGCTGCGACGTGATCGTTCGCCGCTTCACCCGAACGCCCCGCCACCGCGGGGCGTTCGTCGTTCCGGGCCGGCGGGCGGGGGTGGCCGCGCGCACGTGCGGCGCCGGGCGGCCTGCGGTTCAGGCGAGCCGGGTGAGCGCCGCGTCGGACCAGCGCAGCGCCGCCGCGTGCGGCACGGTGAGCAGCTGCGCGTCCATCGAGGGCAGCTGCGCGTTGGCCCGCTCACCGCGCTCGCACGCCTCGGTGACCGCCAGCGCGAGCCCCTTGCCGCCCGCGCGCGTCAGGAGCGCCTGGGCGACCTCGTCGGAGGGCGGGAGCTCGGCGACGAGCGCGTCGAGGCTCGTGTCGAGGAGCGCGTCGCCGACCGACAGCAGGCCGACGAGGAAGTAGGACTCCGGGTCGCGCTCGCCGAGCCGCCCCGCGATCGCCTCGCAGGTGCGGGCCCGGACGAGGCCCGTGACACCCAGGACGCGCCAGCGCGGGCCGGACGCGGCGCTCTCGAGTGGGCGACGGTCGTCGCCCACCGCCGCGCGGTGCGAGCAGTGCGACCGCGTGGTGCACGGAGTTCACGCGGGAGCGGAGGGAAAGGCGGCCGAGTTGATGAAGCGGAGCAGGCCGAGCTCAGCGCACCGTCGCGCGAGATCGCCGCCTCGAGCTCCTCGACGCCGTCCGCGGACTGCAGCGATGCGGCGCTCCGCAGCCCGGGGGAGGGCCGCGGGCGAGGCGCCCGCGCCGGCGCGGCCCGGC
>JAOPZO010000072.1 GCA_025964065.1 Solirubrobacterales bacterium
CGCACATCCTCGAGCAGAAGCGCGAGGCGCGCCTGATCCGCCCGACGGCGAAGTACGTCGGCGAGGGCCCGCGCGGGCGCGACGCGGTGGGCTAGGGCCCCGCGCGGCGGGCGCCGGACCGGAGCACGTTCCCCGGCTCATCCACGGCGTCGAGGCGATGCGTGCGGAGCTCCGTGGCGAGCGCGTCCTGCTCCGCTCCCGGGAGGCCGATCGCGTGCGCGGTGATCGCGCGCGAGGCCGTGTAGCGCGCGAGGCAGAGGCGCTCGTCGAGCTGCGGGACCCCGGCCGTGGGGGCCACCTCAGCCCGCGACCTTCCGGAGCAGCGTCGCGAGGCGGCGCTGCTCGTCCGGGGTGAGGTTCTCGAAGCCCGGGGGCGGCTGGTTCATCCGCGCGCCGACCTCCTCGCGGACCCTGGCGCCGGCTTCGGTGACGATGAGGTGCTTCACCCGGCGGTCGTGCGCGGCAGGCCGGCGCTCCACCAGGCCGCGGCTCTCGAGGCGGTCGACGATGCCCGTGACGTTCGAGTTGTCGCAGTGCAGGAGCTCGGCGAGCGCGCTCATGGGCAGCGGCGTCCCGGGCTCCAGGTGCCGGAGCGCCCACATCTGCGGCGGTGAGAGCTCGAAGGCCGCCGCGGTCTCGAGCATGTGGCCCTTGCGGGCCATCATGATGCGGCTCAGGAGGGTCCAGGCCTCCGTGGCGGGGTCCGTCGGGAGGTCGATCGCCATCGCGCGGGGGATGGTACTTCTTCGCCGCAATTGTTGTCGACCTCAACCACTTGGGCCGACGTCGCGCCGTCCCGCCCGGGCCACGGCGTTCCTCGAGGCGGGCACGGCGCCTGAAGCGATCGCTAGGCCGCCTCGACGAGCGTGCCGCGGGTCGGCACGATCGTGATGTGGGACATGCGCTGCGGCTCGTCCGCGGGGTCGGGCGCGTGGAGCGTGACCTCCTGCAGGACCGTGCGCAGGACGGTCGCCATCTCCGTGGTGGCGAACGTCGCGCCGAGGCAGCGGCGGGTGCCGCCGCCGAAGGGGATCCAGGCGTAGGGGCTCGACTCGCCGCCCTCGAGCCAGCGCTCGGGACGGAACGCGGCGGCGTCGGGGTGGAGCCGGTCGTCCGCGTGGAGCAGGCCGATCGAGGGGAGCACCACGGTGCCCTCGGGCAGCGGCCACTTCCCGACCTGCACGGGCTCGGTGAGGCGGCGGGCGACGTCGTGGATGACGGGGCGCACGCGCAGCGACTCCTTCACGACGGCGTCGCGGTACGGATCGCGGTCGTCGCCGAGCCCCGCCTGCACGCGGGCGAGCTGCGCGGGGTGGCGGAGGAGCCGCTCGAAGGTCCAGGCGAGGCCGGAGGCGGTCGTCTCGTGCCCGGCCAGCAGCAGCGTCATGAGCTGGTCGCGCGCCGCGGTGGCGTCGCCGTCGGCACTCAGCAGCAGCATGGAGAGGACGTCGTCGCGCTCCTCGAGCCCGCCCGCCGCGAGGTGGTGCTCGACCTCCTGGGCGATGAGCCGGTCCGCGACCGCGCGGCGGCGGCGCAGCACGCGCCAGGGGGCCGCGGCCGCGACCCGCTCGCTGGCGAAGGCGGGCATGTGCCACGGCTTGATGTCGGTGACGTCGGTGAGCGCCGCCGCGAGCGCCGTGGCGCGCGCCGGGTCCGTGACGCCGAAGACGACGCGCACGATGATCGCGAGCGTCAGGACCCGCATCCGCTCGTGGAGCGCGAACGGCTCGTGGCGCGGCCAGCGCGCGACCTCCGCCCGGGTGAGCCCGGCCATGAGCTCCACCGTCCGTGCGACGCGCTCGCCGTGGAAGGCGGGGAGCATCCGCCTGCGCTCGCCGAGGTGCTCCTCCTCGTCGAGCAGCAGGACGGAGCGGCGGCCGAGGATGGCGCCCAGGATCTGGTTGCCCTCACCGGCGTGGTAGATCGCGGTCGAGCCCTGGAAGACCTGCTTCACGAGCAGCGGGTCGGCGAGGTAGACCGCGGTGCCGACGGGCGCGATGTGGAGCGTGAACACGTCGCCGTAGCGGCGGCGCATCGCGGGGAGGAAGCGGTGGCGGTGGAGCCACAGCAGCGGCGTCTGCGCGAGGAGCGGGAGCGGCGGGCCGGGCGGGAGCGGGGAGGCGGGGCGGTCGCGCAGGCGCATCCGCCGGATTCTCCCTACCTGAACGCCACCGTGTCGTCGAGCGCGATCCGGGCGGGCCCGAGCGGGCGGGCGTTCATCCCGAAGAGGCCACCGTGCTGCCGCGTGAGGTGGCGCAGGAGGTCCGCGGCCTTCTCCTGCGTCTCGGGGTCGCGCGTCGGGATGACGCAGCGCACGCACGGGTGCAGGAGCGTGAACGAGGCGGCGCCGATCGTGAGCGAGCGGCCCTCCCACGCCTCCTCGGCGAACGCGTCCGCGTCGAGCTCGACGAGGATGTTCGTGCGCCAGCGGCGCGGGTCGAGCGCCCGGCCGAGCTCCTGCTCCACCGCGTCGTGCGTGGCCTGGGTCGTGACGAGGACGGAGTCGAGGAGGTCCTGCTGGCCCGTCGGGACCGTGCGCAGGGCGACGGGACGGCCGAGGTCGGCCTCGAGTGCGGCGGGGAGCTCCGGGTCGGCCCAGCCGTAGCGGGTGCCGTCGGGCGCGGTGAGCGTCGGGGCCGGCGCGTGACCGGGCCCGCCGTTCCAGTCGCCGTAGGTCGCGTGCCAAGCGAGCAGGCGCGGGGCCTGGCGCGCCGTGAGGCGGCGGGAGGTTCCTCGGTGCTCGTCGAACAGGGCGTGCGCGCGGTCGCCCGCGACGCCGTGCTCGTCGAGCGCGAAGGAGTCGACGGGCTCGCCGCCCATGGACTTGACGGGCCAGCGGTGCAGCGCGGTGACGACCCCCGAGGCGATCACCGCAGCCGCGTCTCGTAGCTCTCGTCGAGCCCGCACTGGAGGACCGCGGTGGGAACGTGGATCCCGACCGCGAGGTCCGCGGTGCGGCCGCCCGCGTCGCTCGTGACGAGGTGGGTGACGGGGGCGGCGGGCACGCCGACAGGCTACGCGGCGGGTGGCCCGCTCACCGCCGAGCGGAGGACCGCGATGTGCTCCGCCATGGTGTCGATCGCGCCGAGCATGGGCTCGAGCGCGGTGGGGTCGCCCTCCTCGGCGAGCTGGATCGCGGCGCGGCACTCCTCCACCTGCTCCGTGATGGCGTCGAGGCGGGACGTGGCGTCGGTGGCGTCGAAGGTGACCATGTGGGGTCCCTACCCACGAGGAGTAGGTTGCGCCGCATGAGCGCCGCCGCCGGCCTGCCGAACCCTGTCCGGATGCCCGTTCCCGCCCAGGCGCTGGCGTGGCTCGCCCGGCCCGTGCCGTTCCTGATGGGGCAGGCGGCGCGGCACGGCGACGTGTTCACGATGACGCTGCCGCAGGAGGGGCCGTGGGTCGTGCTCTCGCACCCCGACGCGATCCGCGAGGTGTTCACCGGGGACCCGTCGAGGCTCCTGGCGGGCGAGGGCAACGAGATCCTGTCGCCGCTCCTCGGGCCGCGGTCGGTGCTGCTGCTCGACGGGCCGGAGCACCTGCGCGAGCGGCGCCTGCTGCTTCCGCCGTTCCACGGGGAGCGGATGCAGCGCTACGGCGCGCTGATGCGCGAGGTGGCGGAGCGCGAGATCGCGAGGTGGCCGACGGGGACGGCGTTCCCGCTCGCGCCCCGGATGCAGGCCGTGACGCTCGAGATCATCCTGCGGGCGGTCTTCGGCCTGGAGCAGGGCGCGAAGCTCGACGCGCTGCGCGCCGGCCTGAACGACCTGCTCGAGTTCGTCTCGACGCCCGCGGCGTTCACGGTCGTCGTGTCGATCGGGGCCGAGCGCGCCGTGCGGATCCCGGCGTTCCGCCGCCGCCTGGAGCCCGTCGACCGGCTCATCCTCGAGGAGATCCGCTCCCGTCGCGGCGCCACGGACCTCGAGCAGCGCGAGGACATCCTGTCGCTGCTGCTGCAGGCGCGGGACGAGGCGGGCGAGCCCATGGGCGACGACGAGCTGCGCGACGAGCTCGTCACGCTGCTCGTCGCGGGGCACGAGACGACGGCGACGGCGCTCTCGTGGGCGGTCGAGCGGCTCCTGCGCACGCCGGGGGCGATGGAGCGGCTGCGCGACGACGGGCCGGCGTACGTGCAGGCGGTCTGCCACGAGACGCTGCGCCTGCGCCCCGTGATCCCGCTCGTGCTGCGCCGGCTCACGGAGCCCATGACGATCGCGGGCCACGACCTGCCCGCGGGGGTGAAGGTCGCGCCGTGCGTGACGCTCGTGCACCGCCGCGCGGACCTGTACCCCGAGCCGCACGTCTTCCGGCCCGAGCGCTTCCTCGGCGTGAAGCCCGGGACGTACACGTGGATCCCGTTCGGGGGCGGGGTGCGCCGGTGCCTCGGCGCCGCCTTCGCGCTCTTCGAGATGCAGGCCGTCCTCGAGGCGATCGCGGCCCGCACGACCCTGCGCCCATCCTCGCCCGAGCCCGAGCACACGATGCGCCGCACCATCACGTTCGCGCCCGATCGGGGCGCCTCGGTGGTCCTCGCCGCCTGAAAGGGGCCTGACCCCTTTGTGCACTAGAGTGGCCACGTGGACCACTTGAGTGACGGCGCCGAGGTGCTCGGAAAGGACGTCGGGCGGCGCGTCCGCATGCACCGGGAGATCCAGCGGATGTCCTCCTCGGACCTCGCGGAGCGCAGCGGGCTCTCGCGGACCATCGTCTCCCGCATCGAGCACGGCGAGGGCAACCCGTCGATCGGCACGCTCTGGCGGATCTCCCGCACGCTGCGCGTCCCGCTCGGCGACCTGCTCCAGGACCCGATCCTGCCGCGCACGCGCGTGGTCCGGGCCGGGGAGGGCGAGGCGATGGGCGATCCGTCGGGCATGGTCGGGCGGCTCGTCCACACGGACGGCCGCGAGCGCCGCACGGAGCTCTTCACCCTGGACCTGCCCGCGGGCGCACGGCGCGAGAGCCCGGGCCACCTCGCGGGAGTGGAGGAGCTCCTCGTGGTCACCCGGGGCGGCGCGCGGCTCGGCCCCGGGCGGGCCCCGGAGCTGCTCGGCGCGGGCGACGCCATCTGGTTCGCGGCGGACGTCGCCCACGTCTACGAGGCGACGGAGGACTGCACCTTCCTCTGCTGGATGCTCTACCCGTCCTCCACATGAGGCCCGGCACGCTCCACGCCGTCCTGGCCGGGGCGATCGCCGCGTTCGTCGGCTTCGCGAGCACCTTCGCGGTCGTCCTCGCCGGCCTGCGGAGCGTCGGCGCGAGCCCGGGCCAGGCGGCGTCCGGGCTGCTCGCGGTCTGCGTCGTCATGGCCGTCACCACCGCGTTCCTCGGGCTGCGCACGCGGATGCCCATCCTGCTCGCCTGGTCCACGCCGGGCGCGGCGCTGCTCGCGAGCGCGGGGGCGCCGGACGGCGGCTACGCGGCGGCGGTCGGCGCCTTCGTGGTCTGCGGCGCGCTCCTCGCGCTCACCGGCCTGTGGGGCGCGCTCGGCCGCGCGATCGCGCGCATCCCCGTGCCCATCGCGAGCGCCATGCTCGCCGGCGTCCTGCTGCCGCTCTGCCTCGCGCCCGTGCGCGCCGCCGTGGACATCCCCGCCGCGGCGGGCCCCGTGATCGCCACCTGGGCGCTGCTGAGCGTCCTCGCGAAGCGCTGGGCGGTCCCGGGCGCCCTCGCCGTCGCGATCGTGGTGGTCCTCGTCTCCGAGCCGCTCGTGGCCGGGCCGACCGGCGCGCTTCCGGTGCTCGAGGGCGTCGTCCCGTCGCTCAGCGTCGCCGCGCTCGTGGGCATCGCGCTGCCGCTCTTCGTCGTGACCATGGCCTCGCAGAACGTGCCGGGGATGGGCGTCCTCGCCGCGAACGGCTACCGCCCGCCGCTCAGGCCGGTGCTGCTCACCACGGGCGGCGCGACCGTCGTCGGCGCGCCGTTCGGCGTCTTCGCGGTGAACCTGGCGGCGATCACCGCCGCGCTCGTCGCAGGGCCCGACGCGCACGCGGATCCCGCCCGGCGGTGGATCGCCTCCGTCGCCAGCGGCGCGACCTACCTCGTCCTCGGCCTGGGGGCGGGCCTCGCCACGGCGTTCGTCGCCTCCGCCCCGGCCGGGCTCGTCGAGACGGTCGCCGGCCTCGCGCTCCTCGGGGCGCTCGGCGGCGCGCTGACCTCCTCGCTCTCGGAGCCCGCGCAGCGGGAGCCCGCCGTCGTGACGTTCGTCGTGAGCGCCTCCGCGATCACGGCGCTCGGGATCTCCGCGGCGTTCTGGGGCCTCGTGGCCGGGCTCGCGTTCCTCGGCCTCCGGCGCGCACGCCCCGCCGCCGCATGAGGAAGCCGCCGCCGTACGCCGCCGACGCGCTCGGCATCGGGCTGGCCACGGGGGTCTACGGCATCTCGTTCGGCGTGCTCGCGGTGGGCGCCGGCCTGTCGGTCGCCCAGGCGTGCGCGATGTCGCTGCTCGTCTTCACGGGCGGCTCGCAGTTCGCGGCGGTGAGCGTCGTGGCGGTCGGCGGCTCCATGGCGACGGCGGTCGTCAACGGGCTGCTGCTCGGGGTGCGGAACACGGCCTACGGGCTGTCGATCGCGACGCTCCTGCGCGGGGGCCTCGGGCGCCGCATGCTGGCGAGCCACCTCGTCATCGACGAGTCGACCGCGATGGCGCGCGCGCAGGAGGAGCCCGGGGAGGCCCGGGGCGCGTTCTGGCTCACGGGCTTCGCGGTGTTCGTCCTGTGGAACCTCGGGACGCTCGGCGGCGCGCTCGCCGGAAGCGGCCTCGACCCCGGCACCTTCGGCCTCGACGCGATGTTCCCCGCGGCGTTCCTCGCCCTGCTCGCGCCGCAGCTGCGGCAGCGCGACGCCCCCACGGTCGCGCTCGTCGGCGCGCTGATCGCCGTGGTCCTCGTGCCGCTCACCCCCGCAGGCGTCCCCGTCCTGGCGGCGAGCCTCGCGCTGCTCGTCGCGGTGCGGCGCCGATGAGCTGGGCGGCGCTGCTGCTGCTCGCGGGCGGCAGCTGGCTCCTCAAGGCCGTCGGCCCGATGCTGCTCGGGGAGCGGGAGCCGTCCCCGGGGGTCGCGCGGCTGCTCGCGCTCGTCGCGGTGCCGCTGCTCGCGGCGCTCATCGTCGTGCAGACGTTCGGGGACGACGACCGGCTCGTACTCGACGCGCGCGTCCCGGCCCTCGCCGTGGCGGGCGTGTGCGTGTGGCGCCGGGCGCCGTTCCTCGTGACGGTCCTCGCCGCCGCGGCGACCGCCGCCGGGCTCCGGGCCCTCGCCTAGTCGTCGTCGCCCCCGCGGCCCCGTCCGCGCCCCCGGCCCCGCCCGCCGCCGTCGTCGTCCTCGGCGTTGTCGTCGGAGCCGCTCCCGGCGTCGCCGCCGGTCGCCGGCGTCGTGGTGGGCGCCGTCGGGGTCGTCCGCGCGGGTGTGGTGGTGGTGGTGGCGCGCGGCGGTGCGAGGACGTCCCCGGCGTCGAGCGGCTCGGCCTGCAGGCCCACCCGCTGCGAGGTCAGCGAGGTGGCCGCGGAGGTGATCGCGACGGCGACGGCGAGCCCCGCGAGGGCGAGGAGCACGAGCGTGAGGAGGCGGCGGGCGGGCATGGGGTCAGTCCTCGGGGCCGGGGAGGTCGACGCGGGCGACGGTGCCGCCGCCCGGGCGGGGAAGCAGGTGGACGTCGCCGCCCCAGCGGCGCGCGAGGCCGCGGGCGATCGGGAGGCCGAGCCCGGTGCCGGCCGCGCCCTGCCGCCCGGCGGTGCCGCGG
>JAOPZO010000073.1 GCA_025964065.1 Solirubrobacterales bacterium
CTCGTGCTCGTCGCCGCGGGCGCCGCCCCCGAGGACCCGACGGGCCTCGTGCGCGCGGGAGTCGCCGTCGAGCTCGTCCACTCGGCGACGCTCGTCCACGACGACGTCCTCGATGCCGCCCCGCTCCGGCGCGGAATTCCGACGGTGTGGGCCAGCGCGGGGCGCGGCGCCGCGACGGCCGCCGGGGACCTCCTGTTCGCCGCGGCGTTCGCCGAGCTCACCCGCAACGGGCGCGCCGACGAGGTCCGTGCCCTCTCCCGTGCCGGGAGCGCTCTCGCGCAGGGGGAGCTCCTGCAGCGCGCGGACGCCTGGCGGGCCGACGTGCCGCTCGACCGCTACCTCCACCGCTGCGAGCTCAAGACCGCCCGGCTCTTCGAGGCCGCGTGCACCCTCGGGGTGCTCGAGGCGGGCGGCAGCCCGGAGGACGCGGCGGAGCTCGCCGGGTTCGGGCGCCGCATCGGCCTCGCGTTCCAGCTGCTCGACGACGTCCTCGACGTCTCGGGCCCGGCGGAGCGCACGGGCAAGCACCGCGGCACCGACCTCCTCGACGGCACCGTGACGCTGCCGTTCATCCTCGCCCGGGAGCGCTCTGCGGCGCTCGCGGCGCTGGACCCGCGGGGGATCACCACGCCGGAGCAGGCCGAGGCGGTCTGCGACCAGATCGCGGCCTCGGGCGCGCTCGACGCGAGCCGGGAGCACGCGCTGGGCCTCGTGGCCGAGGCGAAGGCCGAGCTCCCCTCGGGCGGGGCGCCCGCCAGGCGGCGGGCACTCGAGCTGATCGCGGACTCCGTGGTCGCGCGGTACAGCTGAGCAGCGACGCGGGCTCCCCGCGTCGCGTGCCGCCCGAGACGTCAGAAGTCCTCGGGGACCACCAGGTCGGCGTCGAGCGCCTGGACGAAGCGCTCGATCTCGCCCTCCATGTTCGCGTGGGCGAGGCGCTTGAGGTCCCGCACCATGGCCTCCGTGCCGGCGTCGAGCCGCTCGTCGAAGCGCTCGACGGATTCCTGGGAGTAGAGCCCGCTGCCCTGCCACTCGCAGTCGGGGCAGCGGAGCGCGACCTCCCAGTGCTCCGGGCCGGCCTCCTCCCACTCGACGGGAAAGACCATCCCGCCGGTGCACGTCGGGCAGACGTGGAGCTCCTGGGGTGCCGGCTGCGCCGTGATCGCGTCCGCGGGGACCGCGAGGTCCTCGAAGTACACGACCTCGATGGTCTTGCCCGAGGGCAGGACGACGCGGCGGACGTAGTGCTGGTGATCTGGGCTCGGGGGCATCTCGCAGGAGAGGGAGGACGACGGTTCAGGGGACGCCCACTGCATCGGCTTCGTCCCGGGCCGACTTGAGCGTTCGAGACCGCATCCACACCAACGGCGACTCCCGTCCGGGTGCCGCCGCCGACGGCGCCTCGCGGCGACCCCCCGTCGCTACCCTCACGCCGACACCTTCCAGAAGGAGCACCGCAATGCCCAACATCGGTCCCATGGAGCTCATCGTCGTCCTGGTGGTCGTGCTCCTCGTCTTCGGCCCCAAGCGCCTCCCGGGTCTCGGCAAGCAGCTCGGCTCCGGCATGCGGGAGTTCAAGGACTCCATCTCGGGCTCCTCGAAGGACGACGAGGACGACGACGCGTTCGGCCGTCCGGCGCTTCCCGCCGCCCAGGGCGTGGACGCCCCGCCCGCGCCCGCCGCCACCCCCGAGGCCGTCGAGAAGCCGGCCGCCAAGCCCGGCGCCTAGCAGCCCGCACCCCGCCGCACCCGCCCCATGCCCGTCACGAAGGTCCGGCCGATCGGCCACGAGGACCGCCTGAGCATCGTCGACCACCTCGACGAGCTGCGCACGCGGCTCATGGTCTGCATCGCCGCGCTCGTCATCTGCTTCGCGTTCACCTACTGGCAGAACGGGGCGATCCTCGACGCGGTGAACAAGCCGTTCACCGAGTCGCAGAAGACCACGGCGGACACCGCCGAGGACGGCGGGGACGCGCTTGAGCAGAGCGCGCTCTTCAACCGCAGCCTCACCTCGGCGCTCAGCGCCGCGGGCCTCACGCTCAAGGGGCAGCAGGACGCGCTCGAGGCGCTCGCCGGTGCGGAGGGCGCGCCGTCCGCCGCCACGGAGCAGCTCGCCCAGAGCAGCCGGGCGCTCCGCGACGCGCTCGTGAGGATCCAGGCGACGGCGCGGGTGGTCCCCGACGCGGAGCGCGATCCCGTCACGCTCGGGGTCACGGAGCCGTTCATCACGACGTTCACGGTGGCGGGGTACGCCGCGCTGCTCCTGGCGCTGCCGCTGATCCTCTTCCAGCTCTACGCCTTCCTCCTGCCCGCGTTCAGCCCGCAGGAGAAGAAGACCGCGGTGCCGTTCATGGTCCTGGTGCCGATCCTGTTCGTCGCCGGGGTGGCGTTCGGCTACTTCGTGGCGCTGCCACGGGCCGTCGACTTCCTCCTGAACTTCAACGACGACAACTTCGACATCCTCGTCGGGGCCAAGGACTACTACAAGTTCTCGATCCTCCTGCTGCTGATCGTGGGGCTGCTCTTCCAGATCCCGATCGCGGTGCTCGCCATCACCCGCCTCGGGATCGTCACGACGCAGCAGCTCTCGAAGAACCGCGGCTACGTCCTGCTCGGCGTGGCGGTCGTCGCGGCGGTCGCGACCCCCACGCCGGACCCCTTCACGATGCTCTTCGTGATGGCTCCGCTCGTGGTGCTCTTCGAGGGGAGCCTGCTGTTCGCGAAGGTCCTCGACCGGCGCTCCGCCGGCAAGCCGTCGCGCTGGGACTGGGACCCCGAGGACCCCGAGGACCCCGAGGACCCCGAGGACGACGACCCGTACGGCTTCAAGGACCCCCCGCCCGGCACGGACCCCCCGGGGCACGACGAGGACCCGGGCGAGGACGAGGACACCCCGGACCGCGCGTCCGACGTCGTGGCCGAGGACCTGCACCGGCGCCTGGAGGCCGCGGAGGGGACCCCGCCGCGAACGCCGTGATCCCTCTACCCTGAGGGGCGCATGCTCTTCGATCTCCGTGGCCGCGGACGCCGCCGCACCGTCCAGGTCATCTACTTGTCGCTCGCGATCCTCATGGGAGGCGGCCTGGTCCTGCTCGGGATCGGCGGCGGCACGAGCGGCGGCGGCCTGCTCGACGCGTTCACGAACGGCAGCTCCGCGCCCGACTCCGGCATCTTCGGGGAGCGGCGCGAGGCGGCCGAGAAGCGCGTCCAGGCCAACCGCCAGGACCCGAAGGCGTGGGCCGAGCTCGCGCGGGCCCGGTACCAGGAGGCGACCGCCGTCGGCGGCGTCGACGAGGCGACGGGCGTCTTCTCGAGCGCGGGCAAGCAGCAGCTCGCCGAGGCCGACCGGGCGTGGAAGCAGTACCTGAAGCTCGACCCGCCGCAGCCCGACGCGACCGTCGCGGTCATCATGGCGCAGGTCTACAGCCCGGCCGGCCTCGACAGGCCCGACGACGCCGTGGCCGCGCAGGAGGTCGTCGCGGAGCAGCGCGAGGACGTCGGCAGCTACCTGCAGCTCGCGGGCTACGCCTACGCGGCGAACCAGAGCCGCAAGGGCGACCTCGCCGGGGACAAGGCGATCGCGCTGGCGACGAAGGACCAGAAGGAGCAGATCAAGGCGCAGGTCGAGGGGCTCAAGTCCCAGGCCGCCCAGGCCGCCGTGCAGGAGGCCCAGCAGGACGCGCCGGCCACCGGCACGACCGGCTGACGCACCGCGAGCTACAATCTCGCGCCGCGGGCCGTTAGCTCAATTGGCAGAGCAGGGGACTCTTAATCCCAAGGTTGAAGGTTCGATTCCTTCACGGCCCACTCCCGTCGCCCCGCCCCCGTGCGGGGCTTCGTCGTTCCCGGGGCGGGCGGACGCGCACGGCCGCCGCGCTTCCGGTGAGGGAGCTTCCGGACCGTCCGGCCCGTCACGCAGGACGACGCGGTCGGCGAGGCCGCGGGCCTCGAGGTCGCGCTGGAACGCCTCGAGCGTCTCGCAGGTCAGCTTCGGCGGCCCGCCTCGGCCTCCCCGGGCGCGGGCCGGGTGGGGACGTCCGTCCGGCTCGGGGGAGGAGGGTCGAGCTACCCTGGAGCCCTCGTGGCCTCCTCCTCCACCATCGATCCGGCGGCACCGGCCGGGCCCGTGGAGCGCGAGGCGGCCCGCCGTCGCACGTTCGCGATCATCTCCCACCCGGACGCGGGCAAGACGACGCTCACGGAGAAGCTGCTGCTCTACGGCGGCGCGCTCCAGGAGGCCGGGCAGGTCCAGGGCAAGGGCGCGCGCCGGCAGTCGACCTCGGACTTCATGGACATCGAGCGGCGCCGCGGGATCTCCGTGAGCTCGACGGTGCTGCGCTTCGACTACCGCGACGTCGTCATCAACCTGCTCGACACCCCGGGCCACCACGACTTCTCCGAGGACACGCTCCGGGTGCTCGCCGCGGCCGACGCCGCCGTGATCCTGCTCGACGCCGCGAAGGGCGTCGAGGCGCAGACGCTGCGGCTCTTCGAGGTCGCCCGTGCGCGCGGCATCCCACTGCTCGTCTTCGTGAACAAGTACGACCGGCCGGGCCTCGAGCCGCTCGAGATGCTCGACCACATCACGGAGGTGCTCGGCATCGAGCCCATCGCGATGACCTGGCCCGTCGGTATCCCGGGCGACTTCCGCGGGGTCGTGGACCGCGCCAACGGCGGCGGCTTCGTCCGCTTCACCCGCACGGTGGGCGGCGCGACCCAGGCGCCGGAGGAGCACCTCTCGCCCGAGCAGGCGCTCGAGCGCGAGGGCGAGGCCTGGTCCACCGCGGTGGAGGAGCTCGCGCTGCTCGAGGCCGTCACCGGTGAGCTCGACGTCGACCTGTTCCGCGAGGGGGTCGGCTCGCCCGTCTACTTCGGCTCCGCGGTCTCGAACTTCGGGGTCCGGATCCTGCTCGACGCGCTCGTGGACCTCGCGCCGCCGCCCGCCGAGCACGCCGGGGTCGGCGAGGATGCGCCGCGTCCGCTCGGCGCGCCGTTCTCCGCGCAGGTCTTCAAGGTCCAGGCGAACATGGACCCGCGGCACCGCGACCGCGTCGCCTTCCTGCGGATGTGGTCCGGGCGCTTCGAGCGCGGGATGCGCGCCGTGAACGCGCGCACGGGCAAGCCGTTCACGATCGCGCACGCCCACGAGGTCTTCGGGGACGAGCGCTCCGTCCTCGACGAGGCCTTCCCCGGCGACGTCATCGGCGTGGTCAACGCGGGCGACCTCCGGGTGGGCGACACGCTCCACGCGGACGGCGCCCCCGTCGAGTTCCCGCCGATCCCCACGCTCGCCCCCGAGCACTTCGTCACGATCCGCAACCGCGACTCCTCGCGCCACAAGCAGTTCCACCGCGGGCTCGAGCAGCTCGCGCAGGAGGGCGTCATGCACGTGCTCCGACGCGACGTCGTCGCGGACCCGACCCCCGTGCTCGCCGGGATCGGCCCGCTGCAGTTCGAGGTCGCGGTCGAGCGGCTGCAGGGCGAGTTCGGCTGCACCGTCGGCCTGGACCCGACGCCGTGGAAGGTCGCGCGGCGCACGGACGCCGCGGGCGCCGAGGTCCTCAAGCGCACGCGCCGCGCCGACGTCCTGCACTCGGCGGACGGGACGATCCTCGCGCTCTTCACCTCGGAGTTCCTGCTCGCGCTCGTCGAGCGCGAGAACCCCGAGGTCACCCTGGACAAGATGCTCCGGCGCTAGCGCGGGCTAGGGTCCCGCGCATGGACCTCGCCATCCTCGACGGCACGGTGCAGCCCGCGAGCGCCGCCGTCATCCCGATCACCGACGAGGGCCTGCTGCGTGGGGACGGCGTCTTCGAGGTCATCCGCCTGTACGCCGGCGTGCCGTACGCGCTGGAGGAGCACCTGGAGCGCATCGCGGCCTCCGCGGCGAACCTCCGGCTCCCGATCGACACGGACGCGCTGCGCGCCGACGTGGCCGCGCTCCTGGCGCAGGCGGGTCCGCTCGACGCGACGCTGCGGGTGCTCGTGACCCGCGGCGGCCGGCGCATCGGGATCCTCGAGGCGCTCAAGCCGCTCCCGCCGACGCTCACGCTCGCGACCGTCGCGTTCGCGCCGACCCGGGTGCTCGACGGCATCAAGTCGCTCTCCTACGCCGCGAACATGCTCACGCGGCGCCTCGCACAGGAGCAGGGCGCCGACGACGCGCTGCTGCTCACGCCACACGGACGCGTGCTCGAGGGGCCGACCGCGTCCTTCTTCGCCGTGCTCGAGGGCGAGCTCGTCACGCCGCCGCTGAGCGACCACATCCTCGACTCGATCACCCGCCGGAAGGTGATGGCGGTGAGCGACGCGCAGGAGCGGGTCCTCGCGCGCGGGGACCTGCCGCGGCTGGAGGAGGCGTTCCTCGCTTCCACGCTCTGCGAGGTCCACCCGGTCACGGCGATCGACGGCGCGCTCCTCCCCGGGGCGCCCGGGCCGCGGACGAGCGCGGTGGCCGCGGCCGTCCGCGCGCTCATCGCGCGGGAGCTCGGGGCGTGAAGGTCCTCACGGTCATCGGGAACCGCCCGCAGTTCGTGAAGGCCGCGGCGGTCTCCCGCATCCTGCGCGAGCACGCCGACGAGGTGCTCGTCCACACGGGGCAGCACTACGACGACGAGATGAGCGCCGTGTTCTTCGCCGAGCTCGGGGTGCCGCGGCCCGCGCTCGAGCTGCAGCTCGGCACGGGCTCGAACACGGAGCAGACGGCGCGGATGCTCAGCGCGATCGCGCCCGTGCTCGCCGAGGAGCGCCCGGACTGCGTGCTCGTCTACGGCGACACCAACTCGACGCTGGCGGGCGGCCTCGCGGCGGCGCAGGCGCGGATCCCGGTCGCGCACGTCGAGGCGGGCATGCGCTCGTTCGACCGCGCGATGCCGGAGGAGCTCAACCGCGTCCTCACGGACCACCTCAGCGCCCTGCTGCTCTGCTCGAGCGCGGCGCCCGCGGCGCACCTGCGCGCCGAGCGCGTGGCGGGCGCGATCGAGGTCGTCGGGGACGTCATGGTCGACGTCGCGCTGCTCGTGCAGCCCCGCGCGCTCGTGGACGACGCGCCGCTCCGCGACGCCGGCGTGCAGCCCGGGCAGTACGTCCTCGCGACCGCGCACCGTGCCGGGAACGTCGACGACCCCGCGCGCCTCCAGCGCCTCGTCGAGATCCTCATGGCGCTGCCGCTGCCCGTCGTCCTACCGCTGCACCCGCGGACGGGCGCCCGCCTGGACGCCGCAGGGCTCCTCGACGGGCTGCTCGCCGCAGACCACGTGCGGGTCACGCCGCCGCTCGGCTACCTCGCGTTCACCGCGTTGCTCACCCGCGCGAAGGCGATGCTCACCGACTCGGGCGGGGTGCAGAAGGAGGCCTACCTCGCCGGGGTGCCGTGCATCACGCTGCGCGACACCACCGAGTGGACCGAGACGGTCGACGCGGGCTGGAACGTCCTCGTGGACCTCGACCGCGACGCGACCCTCGCGGCGCTGAAGCGCCCCGCGCCGACGGCCCGCCCCGAGCTGTACGGCGACGGCCAGGCCGGCACCCGCGTGGTCGCGGCGCTGCGTACGGCCTTCGGGGCGTCCTGAGCGCTGCCGGGCCCCTCGAGAGGGAGGTGCCCGGCAGGACTCAGGGGCGGCCGATGCGGCGCACGTCGACGCGCGGCCAGGCGGCCGGGTCGAGGGTGCCGCGGCCGTCGACCAGGACGCGGAGGCCCGGGAGGTCGGCGGGGGTGAGCTGCGTGTACTCCGCGTGGTCGGCCTGCAGGACGGCGACGTCCACGGGCTCGCCGGTCCAGGCCGAGAAGCCCAGCGCCGCGAGCTCGCCCGCGTCGTAGAGCGGGTCGCTCGCGACGACGCGCGCGCCGCGCCGCTCGAGCTCCTCGCGCAGGGCGAACGCGCCGGAGAACGCGGTCTCCTTCACCCCGCCGCGGTACGCGACGCCGAGGATGAGCGCGGTCGTCCCCGCCACGTCGCCGAGCAGGTCCACGGCGTAGGCGGGCATGCCCTCGTTGACCTCGCGGGCCACCCGCGGGAGCCGTGCGCCGGGGTCGCCGGCGAGATAGAAGCGCGGGTAGACCGGGATGCAGTGGCCGCCCACGGCGACTCCCGGGCGGTGCACGTGGGAGAAGGGCTGGGAGTTCGCGGCGTCGATGACGGCCTGGACGTCGAGCCCGAGCGCGTCGGCGTGCCGGGCGAACTCGTTCGCGAGCGCGATGTTCACGTCGCGGTAGGTCGTCTCGACGAGCTTCGTGAGCTCCGCCGCCTCCGCCCCCTCCATCGCGCGGACCTCGACCCCGGGCAGGAACCGCGCGTAGAGCTCGGCGCCCCGCGCCTCGCCTGCCGCGCTCAGCCCGCCCACGAGCTTCGGGTACGCCGCGAGGTCGGCGAAGACCCGCCCGGAGAACACGCGCTCAGGGGAGAAGACGACGTGGAAGTCCTCGCCCTCGCGGAGCCCGGAGGCGGCCTCGAGCGCCGGGGCGAGGCGCGCACGGGTCGTCCCGACGGGGACGGTCGTCTCGAGCGCGACGGTCGTCCCGGGCTGCAGGCCCGCCCCGACGTCGGCGATGACCGCGTCGAGGATGCCCCAGTCCGGCTGGGCGGCCACGTCCACCAGGAGCGGCGGCACGAGGACGACGAGGTCGGGCCCCGCGGCGACCGCGGCCCGCGTGTCGGGGGTCGCGCGCAGGCGGCCCGCGCCGACGACCTCGCGGAGCACGTCGCCGAGCTCCGCCTCGCCCGGGAACGGCTCCCGCCCCGCGTTCACGAGCTCGACCACGCGCGGGTCGATGTCGCAGCCCACGACCTCGTGCCCCGTGCGTGCGAGCTGCGCGGCGAGCGGGAGCCCGATCTTCCCGAGCGCGACGACGACGGCCCTCACAGCCGCACGGTCTCCCCGGTGGCGGCGGCGCGCAGCACGGCCTCGGCGGCGAGCACGGTCTGCAGGCCCTCCTCGAGCGTCACGACGGCCGCGCCGTCGTCGCCCGCGACCCAGTCGCAGAACGCCTCGAGCTCCACGAGCAGCGGCTCGCGGCGGGAGAGCGCGTAGCGCGTCATGTCCCCCTCGCTGACCCCGCGGCTCGCCTGCGCGGCGCTCCATTCGCTCGTGACCTCGCCGTTGGCGAAGAACGTCAGGTCGCTCGTGAGCGTGTCCGCGACGAGCATCCCCTTCTCGCCGAGGATCCGCGTGCGGCGGACCTTCGTGGGGGAGAGCCAGTCCACGTTCACGTTGAAGGCGACGTCGGAGGCGGTGACGCCCGTGACGAGCACGAGGTCCTCGTGCTCGCGGCCCATGCGGTGCTGGGTCTGCGCGGCGACGCTCGCGATGGGCGCGCCGCCGAGCCAGCGGACGAGGTCGAGGTCGTGCGTGGCGAGGTCCTTCACGACCCCCACGTCGCGGATCCGCGCGGGGAACGGGCCGACCCGCTCCGTCGCGATCATGAAGACCTCGCCGAGCTGTCCCGCGCCGACGCGGCGCCGCAGCTCGAGCAGCGCGGGGTTGCAGCGCTCGACGTGCCCGACGGCGGCCCGGACGCCGGCGGCCTCGACCGCGGCGATCAGCTCGCGCGCCTCCTCCGCCGTGGCCGCGAGCGGCTTCTCGACGAGCACGGAGACGCCCGCGGCGGCGAGCTCCCGGGCGGCGGGGAGATGCTCCTCGGTCGGGACCGCGACGATCGCGAAGTCCGGAGCGCCCGCCGCGAGCAGCTCGGCGACGGTGGCGAAGATGAGCGCCGGGTCCTGCACCATGCCGAAGCGGTCGCCGCCCGGGTCGACGGCGCCGGCGAAGGAGACACGGGGGGAGGCCTGGAGCAGGCGGGCATGGTGCCGGCCGATCATCCCGAGGCCGAGCACCGCGCCGCGCAGCGGGACCCTGGGATCGTCGATGCTCACGGGGTCCATAGGCTATCCGCCATGGCGACCCCGACGGCCCCCGGCCTCGTCCTGTCCCCGACCGCGCAGGTGGCCGATGACGTGGAGTTCGGCGCGAACGTCGTCGTCCACGGCGACACCGTGATCGGCGCCGGCGTCGTGATCCAGGACGGCGTCGTGCTCGGCAAGCCCCCGCGGCTCTCCGCCCGCTCCTCCACGGCGGCGCCTCCCGGCGGGCCGCTCGTCATCGAGGCGGGCGCCTCCATCTGCGCCCAGGCGATCGTCTTCGCGGGCGCCCGGATCGGCGAGGGCGCGATCATCGGCGACCAGTCCTACGTCCGCGAGCGCTCCGTCATCGGGGCGGGAAGCGTCGTCGGGCGCGGCACCTGCGTCGACAACGACGTGGTCGTCGGCGCACGCGTTCGCCTGCAGTCGCAGGTCTACGTCACCGCCTTCTCCGTCATCGAGGACGACGTCTTCGTCGGGCCCTGCGCGATGACGACGAACGACAACACCATGGCCCGCCAGGAGCCAGGCGGCGAGCTCCGCGGCGCGACGCTCCGCCGCGCGTGCCGCATCGGCGGCGGCGCGATCCTCACGCCGGGCATCGAGGTGGGCGAGGAGGCGTACGTCGCCGCGGGCTCCGTCGTGACGAACGACGTGCCGCCGCGCGGGGTCGTCATCGGGGTCCCGGGACGGGTCGTGCGCTACGTGGAGGACCGCGACCTGCTGGGAAGCGACCGCGGCTGATCCTCCGCCGGGCTCATGGCGGCGAGCGCCTCGACGACCCGCGGGTCGAACTGGGCCCCCGCGCACCGCTGCAGCTCCCCCAGCGCCTCCCGGCGCGGGACCGGCGCCTGGTGGGGCCGCAGGGTCGTCATCGCGTCGTAGGCGTCGGCCACGGCGACGATCCGGGCGCCGAGCGGGATCTCCTCCCCCGTGAGGCCGTCGGGGTACCCGTCGCCGTCCCAGCGCTCGTGGGTCGCGCGGACGACCCGGGCGGCCGCGCGGAGCGAGGGCGCCGCCGCGAGGATCCGCTCGCCGACCAGGGAGTGCTGCTCCACCCGGGAGCGCTCCTCCGCGGTCAGCGGCGCGCTGCTGTGCAGGAGGAGGTCCGGGAGCGCGAGCTTGCCGACGTCGTGCAGCTCCGCCGCCCGGCGCACCTCCGCGACCGCGTCCGGCGCGAGCCCGAGCCGCTGGGCGATCCCCTCGGCGACGAGCGCGACCTCGCGGGAGTGGTCGTGGAGCTCCGGGGTGCGCTCGTCGAGGACCCGCAGCAGCGCGTCGCAGGTCTGCGCGCCCGTGGAGGCGCGCCGGTGCTCCTTGCTCACGTACAGACGCTGGTCGGCGATCCGCAGCGCCTCGATCGGGTCGTGCGCCTCGCGCGGGAGCGCGACGGAGCCGAGCGAGGCCGAGACGTCGAAGTCCTCGCCCCGCTCGCGGAGGGACAGCTCGGCCCGGAAGGTCGGCGCGGGGTCGCCGTCGAGCAGGGCGCAGAACTCGTCGCCGCCCATCCGGTACGCGGTGCCCGCATCGGCGACCGCCTCCTGCAGGCGCCGGCCGAGGCGGACGAGCAGCGCGTCGCCCGCCGGGTGGCCGAACGTGTCGTTGAAGAGCTTGAAGCCGTCGAGGTCGAAGAACAGGAGCGTCGCGGGCCGGTCGGCGGCGAGCGTGTCCTCGAGATCGCGTCCCAGCGCACGCCGGTTCGGGAGCCCGGTGAGGCCGTCGGTCAGCGCCTCGCGCCGGGACAGCCCGAGCAGCCGCTCGTTCTCGCGGAACGTGAGGAGCGCGCGCAGGAGGATCGCGACGAGCGCACCGCAGGCGAGCCAGCTCGCGAGCGTCCGGACCTCCTCCGTCGCGAGCACGACGATGGAGACGAGGGCCAGGCCGCACGGGAGCACGAGGCTCGGGGCGTCGACGCGCCGTCCGCGCTCGCGCTCCATCGTCGCCGCGTGCGCGATGAGGAGCACCGACAGGGGCCAGAGCGTGTCGAGCAGCCCGCCCTCCACGTAGGAGGAGGAGCCGTCCACCGCCGCGTAGTAGAGGCCGTCGGCGACCGCGGCGAGCCCGAGCCCGGCGCCCACGACGAGCCAGCGGCGCTCGAGCCGTGAGCCCTGGCTCGAGATGACCGCGACGACCACCGCGAACAGCACGAGGTCGAGGACGGGGTAGAGCAGTGCGGGGAGGAGGGCGAGGTTGCTGGCGTCCTCGTGGAGGTCGGTGAGGACGAACGCGACGCCGGCGGCGCCCACCGCGAGCGCGGCGCTCAGCGCGTCGAGCCGCGCCGCACCCTGGCGGAGCGCGAGATGGCCCCGCGCGAGGAGGACGAAGCCGACGAGCAGCAGCGGGTAGGCGCCGGCGTAGAAGGCGTCGCAGACGGTGAGCGAGCCGTCGGGGTCGCCCAGTCCGGCGCTCCACAGCAGCTCCCCCACGAGGTTGACGGCGGTGCCCGCGGCGATGAAGGTCCAGGCGCGGCGCTCCGCGGGCTCGCGCCGGACACGGAGGACCAGGACCACGAGCGCCGCCGCGACGAGCGCGTCGTAGACCACGTTCGCGAAGAACCAATTGACGTCCTCGCCGCCGAAGCCCAGCGCGCCGTGGGCGGCGTGGAGGCACAACAGGGCAGCGATGATCACGCGGGCGCGCCGAGGCA
The DNA here is from genome assembly GCA_025964065.1 of Solirubrobacterales bacterium. GTDB lineage: Bacteria > Actinomycetota > Thermoleophilia > Solirubrobacterales > Solirubrobacteraceae > Paraconexibacter. The sequence continues at coordinate 12,508 of JAOPZO010000073.1, forward strand.
TGTGCTGGGAGAACGGCACGGAGCGGGGCACCTTGCCAGCCGAGGGCGTTGCTTTGCAACTCGGCGCGGTGCGGCTCCTCACCGGTCGCACCCCGGCCCCGCGTCAGATCAGAGCGCCGCGTGCTCCTTGATCGCGCTGACGCCGGCGCCGGTCTCCGTCCAGATCTGCTGCTCACGGCCCGGGCCCACGCCGACCTGCACGATGGGCACACCAGCGTTGTCCTGCAGGAACGCGAGGTAGTCGCGGGCGGCCTGCGGGAGGTCGGACTCCGTGCGGCACTCCGTGATGTCCTCCGTCCAGCCCGGGAGCTCCTCGTACACGCCGCGCGCCTTGTGCAGCACGCTCTGGTGGTAGGGGAACGTCTCGTAGCTCGCGTCCTCGGGCCCCTGGTACTTCGTGCAGACCTTCAGGCGGTCGAAGCCCGTGAGCACGTCGAGCTTCGTGATGACGAGCGCGTCGAGGGTGTTGAGGCGTGCCGCGTAGCGCAGCGCGACGAGGTCGATCCAGCCGCAGCGCCGCGGGCGGCCCGTCGTCGTGCCGAACTCGTGGCCCGCCTCGCGGAGACGGTCGCCGGTCTCGTCGAAGAGCTCCGTCGGGAACGGCCCGGCGCCGACACGGGTCGCGTACGCCTTGGCGACGCCCCAGATCTCGTCGATGTCGTGGATGCCGACGCCCGCGCCCGTCGTGACGGCGCCCGCCACCGGGTTGCTCGAGGTGACGAAGGGGTAGGTGCCGTGGTCGATGTCGAGCATGGTGGCCTGGGCGCCCTCGAAGAGCGCGAGCTTGCCCTCGTCGAGCGTGCGCCAGACGAGCGCGGAGGTGTCCGCGATGTGCTGCTCGAGGCGGTGGCCGAAGGTCAGCAGGTCCTCGGTCATCTGCTGGAGGTCGAGGCGCGGCGCCCAGTCCGGGTCGCGCTCGTAGGGCCGCAGCATCAGCTGCTTGGGCGCCAGCGCGGCCATGATCTTCTTCTTCAGGATCTTCTCGTCGAGCATGTCCTGCACGCGGATGCCGAGCCGCGCCGCCTTGTCGGCGTAGCACGGGCCGATGCCGCGCTTGGTCGTGCCGATCTCCTGCTTGCCGAGGCGCGCCTCGCCCGAGTGGTCCAGGGCGATGTGGTACGGCATGATCAGGTGCGCGTTGGCCGAGACCTTCAGGCCCGAGACGTCGATCCCGGCGGCGCGGAGGCCGTCGAGCTCCCCGAGCAGCACGCCCGGGTCGACCACGACGCCGTTGCCGATGATGCAGGTCTTGCCCGGGTAGAGGATCCCGCTCGGCACGAGGTGGAACTTGAACTCCTCGCCCTCGCGCACGATCGTGTGGCCGGCGTTGTTGCCGCCCTGGAAGCGGACGACCGCGTCCGCCCGCTCCGCGAGCAGGTCGACGACCTTCCCCTTACCCTCATCGCCCCACTGGGCGCCCACGATGACCAATCCCGGCATGCCCGGGAGTCTACGAGGGGCTAGGCGATGCGGCGGCGCGCGTCCTCGCCGTACAGCGGGAGCACCTCGCACATCTCCTCGAGGCGGGACACCGTGCGCTCCTTGATCTGCTCGACCATCTGCTCGCGGTCGGTGAGGTTCGTCGTGATGACGACGGAGCGCTCCTCCTCGTATCGGGCGTTCACGATCGCGTAGAGCTGCTCGAGCACCCAGTCGCTCGTCTTCTCCGCACCCACGTCGTCGATGTGGAGGAGATCCACCGCGGCGAGCTTGTCCAGGAGGTGCGTGTACGAGTGGACGGCGTCCTCGTCGAACGTCGTGCGGATCTCGGCCAGGAGCTTCGGGAGGGAGTAGATCGCGACGGTCCGGCCCGCGTCGAGCGCGGCCTTCGAGACGATCATCGCGAGCGTCGTCTTGCCCGTGCCCGGCCCGCCGAACAGCCACAGACCGCGCCCGGCGTCGAGGTTCGCGTCGAGGTCCCGCACGTACGCCCGGATCGCGCGGACCTGGCCCGGCGCGCGCTCGGCGATCTCCGTGACGGGCGGCCGGTCGAACCCGACGCCGCGGTACTTCTTCGGGATGACCGCGGAGAGCACCGCGCTGCGCCGCCCCGCCATGCGCTCCGGCCGGCAGCGGCACGGCCGGGCGCTCTGGGTCGCCTCGTCGTCGACGAAGCCCGAGCCGTCGCAGGCGCCGTAGGGGCAGGGATCGCCGGGCCGCAGCATCAGTCGTACTCCCGGGTCATGTTGCGGAAGCGCGTGTACTTGCCCTGGAAGACGAGGTTCACCGTGCCGAGCGAGCCGTTGCGGTGCTTGGCGATGATGAGCTCGCCCTCACCCGGGTTCTCGGTGGTGTCGGGGAAGTAGTACTCGTCGCGGTAGATGAACATGGCGAGGTCCGCGTCCTGCTCGATGGCGCCCGAGTTGTGCGACACGATCCCGTCCGCGAGCCAGCAGGCCGGCCCCGGGACCGTGAGGTCGTAGACCTCCTCGACCCCGGCGGGCTCGACGGCGACGACCCGGTCCCAGAACAGGTCGCCGGCGTCGGCGGCGGAGCGCGTGAGGGTGAGCGTGGAGGCGCAGCCGTCGTCGGCGCGCTCGGATCCGACCCCCCTGAGCGGGCGCACATCCGAACGGCTCGGCCGTCGGTCATCGATCGCGACGCCGACGCGGTCACCGGCGGAGCAGCCCCCGACGGTGGCCCATCCCGCGTCCGTGAGGATTCGGTGCTCAGCCGTGGCGCGAAGGGTCCTTCCCCCTTCCAGGCGGACGCGAAGGACCTCCCGCTGACCGACGGGCCACACGCGGTCGCTCTCCGCCGTCACCAAGCGGTGCCGCTCGTCGACGGCGACGACCTCGGGACGCGTGCCGACCAGCTCGGCGATGGGCACCCGCCGGCCGTCCGCGAGGACGACGAGCGTGTCGCCCGTGACGCACTCGCGGAGATCGGAGAGCATCGGGCGCTTGTCCGTCCGCGACTCCACGCCGCGGGACAGCTGCGAGAGCGCGATGACGGGCACACCGAGCTCGCGGGCGAGGATCTTCAGGCCACGGGACATCTGGCCGACCTGCTCGACCCGGTTGTCCGTGCGGCCGTCCGGGCGCATGAGCTGGAGGTAGTCGATGATGATCAGCCCGAGGCCGCCGTAGTCGGGCTGCATCTGCTGGTGCAGGCGCCGGGCCTTCGCGCGGATCTCGAGGACGCCGATGTCGGACGAGTCGTCGATGTAGAGCGGGGCGACGTCGTAGCGGGACGCGGCCTCGAGGACCTTCTTCCACTTCCGCTCGTCCTTGAGCCGGCCCTTGCGGAGGTCGTCGCCCTCGATGGACGCCTGCGAGGCGACGAAGCGCTGAGCGAGCTCGCCCTCGCTCATCTCGAGGGAGAACAGGGCCACGGGCATCGGCTTCTCGGGGTGCAGCGCGACGTTCTCGGCGATGTTCGTCACGAGCGCCGACTTGCCCATGGACGGGCGCGCGGCCAGGATGATGAGGTTGCCCGGCTGGAAGCCGCCCGTGATCGTGTCGAGGTCCGTGAAGCCCGACGGCGTGCCCGTCATCGCGACCCCGTCCGTCGAGAGCTTGTGCCAGATCTCGATCTCGTGCTCGATGACCGTGCCGGCCGTCGAGAACGCCTTCGCGGAGTCGTCGTGGGCGACCTCGAGCATCGCGCGCTCGGCCTGCTCGACGATCTCCTTCGGCAGGGACTCGCGGCCGTGGACGGAGGCCTGGATCGCGTAGGTCGCCTGCAGGAGGCGCCGCATCAGCGACATCTCCTTGACGATCTCGCCGTAGCGCTTGATGTTGCCGACGGCGGGGACCGCGGCGGTCAGCTCGTCGATCCCGGCCTGGCCGCCCGCGGCGTCGAGCTGCGCGCGGGCGCGCAGGTGCTCCGTGACCGTGAGGACGTCGATGGGCTCGGACTCGCGGTAGAGCTCCACCATCGCGCCGAAGATCACGCGGTGGCGCTCGCGGTAGAAGTCGTCCGGCTTGAGCTGGGACTCGACGACGTAGGAGTACATCGCGCGATCCGAGAGGAGCACGGCGCCGAGGACGCCCTGCTCGGACTCGATGGAGTGCGGCGGCGCGATCCCCTGGACGACGTTGTCCGGCGGTGGTCCGTCGTAGGAGGGGTACTCGCTCATCGACGGAGGAGGGTACCCCCGGTCCAGGCGCCACGGGCCGTTGCGTGCCGCTCTCTGCGCAGTTCCGTGCGTGTCCGTGACGAAGGTGGTCCAGAACGACGAAGCGCCCCGGGTGACGGGGCGCTTCGGGTGCTGCGGAAGGGCGTGGGGCCCCGGACTACTTCAGCTCGGTGACCATCGTCTTGACCGTGGCGTGGACACCCGCGGTGACCTCGACCTGGACCTGGAAGGTGCCGGTCGTCTTGATCGGCTCGTCCAGATGGATGTGGCGCTTGTCGATCGTCAGACCTCGCGCCTCCTTGATGGCGTCCGCGATGTCCTGGGTCGTGACCGAGCCGAACAGGCGACCGTCGTCACCGGCCTTCTCCGCGAGCGTCAGGACCGTCTTGTTCAGCAGGTCCGCGTTCTCGTGGGCCTTGGAGACCGCGTCACGCTGCGCGCGCTCCTGCGAGACGGCGAGCTGGGCGGCGACCTGGAGCGCGCCCTTCGTGGCCGGCTGCGCGAGCTTGCGCGGGATCAGGAAGTTGCGGAGGTAGCCCTTGGAGACGTCGACGACGGCACCCTTGGTGCCGACACCGTCCACGTCCTTCAGCAGGATCGCCGAGGGCATGGCTACCGGTCCTCGCGGTCGCGACCGCGACCGCCGGAGGGCTTCTCGTCCTTGCCCGACTCGTTGACGTACGGCAGGAGGGCGAGCTCGCGGGCGCGCTTGACCGCCGTGGCCACCTGGTTCTGGTGCCGGCGGCACGCGCCCGTGATGCGGCGCGAGCGGATCTTCCCGCGCTCGGACACGAACTTGCGGAGCGTGGCGACGTCCTTGTAGTCGACCTGCTCGACCTTGTCCTTGCAGAACAGGCACGGCTTGCGGCGGCCGCTGCCGGGGCCGCCCTTCTTGTCACGTCGCGGCTTGGAGCTGCCGCTGTTGGAGCGCTGCTTGGCCAACGGAAAAGTCCTTGGAGTCGTCTCTAGACGGTCGAACGCGCGCCAACGAGGCGCGCGAGAACGCACATCGTAGCCGGTGGGGCCGAGCGGCGGAGTGCGCGTACCAGCCCGGTCGGACGCAACCCCGGCTCAGCCCGCCGCCGGGCAGCGCAGACGCCGGAGCTCCACGGTGGCCCGGCGTCCCCGCGCGTCGCGGCCCGTGACCCACGGCCGCACGGACCGCCCCCGGGCGACCGTGATCCGCACGGAGCGCGGGAC
>JAOPZO010000082.1 GCA_025964065.1 Solirubrobacterales bacterium
CGACGAGACAGGCAGTGGTCCGGCTTCACCAGCACCAGTTCCGCCGCACGGTGCTTCGCGCCTACCGCAGCCGCTGCACGGGCAGCAGCGACGCCGTCGCCGATCGCGCCGACCGCATCAGCGCCACGCCTCTACCCTCCACGCGGCATGGACACGCTCTCCCCGACGTCCGCGGGCATCGATCCCGTCCGCCTCGAGGAGGCCCTGAAGGTCCTCGCCGAGGCCGAGGCGCTGCCGCTCGACCACCCCGACGCCCTCGCCGTCCAGCGCGCAACGGCCTCGCTCTACAAGACGGTCAAGGTCCGTCGCCGCAACGAGCGCCGTGAGGCGATCCTCGCGCACGACCGTGCCGTCACCGCCGCGACCGCCACCGGCGCTCCGGGCCGCATCGACGACGAGACCGAAGGGCTCCCGCTCGTCTCGAGCGTCAAGGGTGCCGTCGCCGGCGAGCTCATGGAGTCGCGTGCCTGTTACGTCTGCAAGCAGCGCTACACGGTCGTCGACGCCTTCTACCACCAGCTCTGTCCCGACTGCGCGCGGCAGAACCACGCGCGCCGCGACGCCCGCACGGATCTCACCGGTCGCCGGGCGCTGCTCACGGGCGGGCGCGCGAAGATCGGCATGCACATCGCGCTCCGTCTGCTCCGCGACGGCGCGCACCTGACGATCACCACGCGCTTCCCGAACGACGCCGTGCGGCGGTTCGCCGGCATGCCCGACGCGGACGAGTGGCTGCACCGGCTGAAGGTCGTCGGCATCGACCTCCGCGACCCGGCGCAGGTCGTCGCCCTCGCGGAGTCCGTCGCCGCCGACGGACCGCTCGACATCCTCATCAACAACGCCGCGCAGACCGTGCGGCGCTCGGCTGCCGCCTACGCGCCGCTCATCGCCGCCGAAGCCGCGCCGCTGCCTGCGGGAGAGCTCCCGGAGATCGTCTCGTTCGGCCGGTCACACGCTGCGGGGACCGAGCTCGGCACGGGCACGCACTGGACGCCGACGCCGGAGGCCGTCACCGCGATGGCGCTCACCGCGGGCTCCGCGAGCCCCGCCCTGGCGGCGCTCGGCACCGCGATCGACGCGGGCGGGCTCGTGCCCGACCTCCACGAGACGAACTCGTGGATCCAGAGCGTCGAGGAAGTCGACCCGGTCGAGCTGCTCGAAGTGCAGCTCTGCAACATGACCGCGCCGTTCATCCTCGTCTCGCGGCTGCGTCGCGCGCTCGCGGCCAGCACGGCTCGCCGGACCTACGTCGTGAACGTCTCCGCGATGGAGGGCCAGTTCTCCCGGGGCTACAAGGGGCCGGGCCACCCGCACACGAACATGGCGAAGGCCGCGCTGAACATGCTCACGCGCACGTCGGCGGAGGAGATGCTCGAGAAGGACGGCATCCTCATGACCGCCGTCGACACGGGCTGGATCACCGACGAGCGCCCGCACCCGACCCGCATGCGCCTCGCGGACACGGGTTTCCACGCGCCGCTCGACCTCGTCGACGGTGCGGCCAGGGTCTACGACCCGATCGTGCGGGGCGAGCTCGGCGAGGACCTGCGCGGGGTGTTCCTCAAGGACTACGCGCCGTCGCCCTGGTGACGACGGCACGACACGCACCGTCGAGGTGAGCTGGTGATGGGCGGCGCTCGGCGCGAGCGGACCAGAGCCGACCGGGGCGACCGCCGGCGCTGCGGCGAAGAGGGAGGCCCTTGACGGCACGGGCGGCGAAGCGGCGGGAGATGGGTCCCGGGGAGCGTCGGGTGCTGCCACCCCTCTCGGACGCAACTGCGCGAACACGAGGGCGATGGTCGGGATGAGCCCCCCGCGGCCGCTGCCGTCTGCGGGTATCGCCGCCACCCGCGTCTCCCGTCGCACTCCGTCGTCGACCCCGTCCCCGCCCCGGAGTACCGTCGGCCGATGTCCGCCGCCCACCGCTCGGCCGGAACGCGCGCCCCGGTGCTCGACCGCCATCTGGTCCGGGACGACACCGCCCGCGCTCCAAGCACTCGGGGGCCACGTCGTCACCGAGGTCGGCATCCACCGCCGCGACGGTGCGCTGGCCCTGCGCTTCGAGGAGGACGACGACACCCACGAGCTCCTCGTCCGCGGCCGGCGCCGCCGCACCGCGCCTGCCTGGACGCTCGCCCTCCCCGACGGCACGTGCCTCGCCCGGGCCGACTCGCCCATGCCTGAGCCGCCCAACCGCCTCGAGGTCGACGCCAGCATCGCCGAGGCGGTCCAGCGGCACGAGGGGGAGTGGGTGACGATCGGCGGGAGCGTCGAGGCGGTCCGCGTGGTCGCGACGGGCGGCGGGGAGCGGATCGCCCGCGTGACGCTCCGCGACTTCAACGCCGCCGTCGAGGTGCTCGTCTTCGCCCGCACGCTCGCAACCCTCGAGCCCGCGGCCGGCGACGTGCTCATCGTGAGCGGCCGCGTGACGCGGGCCGCCCGCGGCGTGATGGTCGTCGCGCAGCTGCTCGAGCGCTACGACTGGCAGCACGTGGCCGAGGAGCCCCAGGCCTAGCCCTCCGGGCAGCACCGCGCGGGTCGCCCACGAACCCACGAGCGGTGCGGGCGCTTGCAACTCCGGGGCGTCTCCTCTCTCATGCACCAAGACGAAGACCACGCGCTCGCCCCTGAACTCACCGGCGCCTAAACGGACCGTAGTCCGCTAGACTGGAGCGACCATGACCGCGTCCACCTCACCCGTCCTCCCGACGACCCTCTCGCTCGGCGCCGTGCACCTCGTCGTCGCCGACCTCCTGCGCGCCGCCGCCTGGTATGAGCTGTCGCTCGGGCTCACGGTCCACGCCCAGGACGACGCGGCCGCGACGCTCGGCGACGGCACCACGCCCGTCGTCGTCCTGCACGAGGACCGCGGCGCGCAGCCCGCGGGCCGCACCGCCGGCCTGTACCACTACGCGCTGCTCTACCCGAGCCGCGAGGAGCTCGCCCGCGCGGCGCTCCGGCTCTCCGCGACCCAGACGCCGATCCAGGGCGCCTCGGACCACGAGACCCACGAGGCGATCTACCTCGCCGACGTGGACGGCAACGGCATCGAGCTCGCCGCGGACCGCCCGCGCGCGGCCTGGCCGGAGCACCTGGGCTACGCGGGCGGCCCGAAGCCACTGCAGTTCGAGGCGCTCATGGGCACGATCGAGGGCGAGGAGCTCCGCCCGCGGGTGGGGGAGGGCCTGGGCATGGGGCACCTCCACCTGCACGTCGGCGACATCGCCGAGGCGCTGCGCTTCTACCGCGACGTCGTCGGCTTCGAGGTCCAGGCGAACCTGGGCTCGGCCGCCTTCGTCTCCGCCGGCGGCTATCACCATCACCTCGGCTTCAACGTCTGGAACGGCGTCGGGGTGACCGGCACGCCGCCGCACACGGTCGGCCTGGACCGCTGGACCGTCCGCCTCCCGGAGCTGGAGCGCGCGCAGCTGCGCGAGCGGCTGGAGCGTGCGGGGCACGCGGCCACCGACACGCCGGAGGGCTTCCTCGCCCGCGACCCGTGGGGCACCGCGCTCGAGGTGGTCTCGTGAACGCACAGGGGAACGTCGAGCCGATCGCGCGCGCCCCGCAGCCCATCGACCCGCGCGTGAGGATCGGGCACGTCCACCTGCGCACCACGGACATCGCCAGGCCGCGGGCGTTCTACGTCGACGTGCTCGGCTTCGACGTCGTCGCCGAGGCGCGCGACGTCCCGGGCTGGGGCACCACGGGCGACCTGCTCTTCCTGAGCGCGGGCGGCTACCACCACCACCTCGGCTTCAACACCTGGAAGTCGCAGGGCGGGGAGCCGATGCCCGACGGCGTCGCGGGCCTGCACCACGTCGCCTTCAACTACCCGAGCCGCGCGCTGCTCGGCGACGCCCTCAAGCGGCTCCGGGCGATCGACCACCCGATCCGCCAGGCCGCCGACCACGGCACCCACCTCGCGATCTACGTCACGGACTTCGACGGCAACGACGTCGAGCTCGTCTGGGACCGCCCGCAGGAGGAGTGGCCGCGCGACGCCGCGGGCCACGTGCAGATGGCGATGGACGACGGGGTCGACCTCGAGGCGTTGATGGCGGAGGCGGGATGAGTGCGGCGGCCGCCCGCGCGTGCTTCGAGGCGTACGCGACGGGCGACCGCGCGGTGGTCGAGCGGCTGCTCGCCGACGACCTCGTCTTCTCGAGTCCGGCCGACCCGGGCATCGACCGCGCGGCGTACTTCGAGCGCTGCTGGCCGAACGCGGAGCGCATCGACGCGTTCGACGTCGTGCGCGTGGTCGAGCATGGGAACGAGGTGCTCCTGACCTACGAGGCGACGAAGGCCGGCGGCGGGCGCTTCCGCAACACCGAGGTGCTGACCTTCGACGCCGAGGACCGCATCACGCGGGTCGAGGTGTACTTCGGCTGGAACCTCGAGGCGTGAGCGCCTCGCTCCGCGCGATCACCCCCGCCGACGTCCCCGCGACCCGCCAGGGCTGAAGCAGCACTCCGCCCGGCTCGACGACGGCGCCTGTCGCGCCTCCTCAGCGCAGCGAGACCCGCTTGACGCCCGAGCGCGCCACCCGCTCCGCCGTGTCGACGACCCGCACGCGGTAGCTCCCCGCCCGGCGGATCCGGAAGCGCGAGCGGCCGATGCCGTCCTCGTCGAGCGAGAGCGTCCGGCGCACGAGGAACGTGTTGCCGCGGAAGAGCGAGACGACGACGTCGCTCTCGGCCGTGCCGCGCACCGTCGCCGTGAGCGCGCGGCTCCCGGGCCCGGCGCGCCTTGCCGCGATCCGCACCGTCACAGGCCGCGTCACGCCGCGGGCGTACGTCGCGATCTGCGTGTCGAGCACCCGCAGCACGTCGCCGAGCGGGAGGTTCAGGTCGACGAGGTGCACGCCCCACGTCGCGTCGGGCGACGGATTCAGCTTCCGCGCGCTTCCGACGGGCTTGATCGCGAGCACCGACGCCCCGTTCTGCTCCTCGCACGCGGCCGTGTAGCGGTCGGCGGGGGTGAGCCACGGCGTGTCCGCGCTCGGCGCCGGCCCGCCGTAGAGGCGCAGCAGCAGCGCGCCGATGATCCCGGGGGCGAACGGCGCGCTCGGCACGAGCGTCCGCAGCGGCTTCCCGGCGCGGCCCGCGAGCGCCGACGGGTCCGTGCAGAGCACGTCGAAGTCGCCGCGCGGCAGGTCGAGCGCGCTCCCGACCGGGTCGGTATCCGTGCGCCCGAAGCGCGCGTTCGCCGGCGGCGTCTCGTTGAACGTGTGCCACGACATGACGCAGCCGTCCTGCCTGCCGGACTGGCAGGCCGGGATGTTCTCGAAGTCCCCGCCCGTGCTCCGGCCGCGCGCGACGACGACGTTGGCGCCGGGGATGATCGCGCTGACGAGGCGGCGGCGGACGTCGGGCACGCGGTCGACCTCGCTGCGCAGCAGCGCGCGCAGGATCCGGCTGCCCTGCGAGTGCCCGACGAGCACGAAGCCGCGCCCGCGGTTCTCCGTGCGCAGGTACTCGCGGAACGCCTCGCGCACGTCCTCGTAGGCGACGGTGTACGGCGAGGCGTCGCGGGACTGGGAGGCGAGCACGACCCCGAGCGCCGTGACCTGCCGGTACAGCGGCGCGAAGACGCGGCACGTCTGCGAGAACCGCTGCGCCTGGTACTGCGCGATCGAGCGGATCTCGGGGTCGGCGGCCTTCGTCGCGTTCGTCGTGGTCTGGTTCGAGGTCGTCGGGTAGACGTAGAAGCAGTCGACCTTCGGCGCGTCGGGCACCGCCGGCCGCTCCACCTCCGAGGTGCCGTCGGCCTCGAAGACGCGCGTCGTCAGGTCACCGCGGCACGGGTCGCCCGCGAGCGAGGGCGCGCAGAGCCACGACACCTCCGCGCTCGCCGCGGCGGGCAGCGCGAGGACGAGCAGGACACCGGCGAGCAGGAGGGTGCGGAGCATCGCGCGGCATCCCACCACAACCCGGCGCTACGCGCGGAGCCGATAGCCCTTCCGGAAGAGCCGCAGGTTCAGCGCGAAGAGCGCACCCGTCGCCAGCAGGAGCCCCAGCAGCGACAGCGTCACGCTCTCCTCGTCGAAGCCGAGGAAGCCGTAGCGGACGGTCCCGATCATGTAGTAGACGGGGTTGAAGTGGGTGATCGTCTCGAACGGCTCGGGCAGCAGCGAGGCCGAGTAGAAGACGCCGCCGAGGAAGATCAGCGGCTGCAGGACGAACTGCTGGGCGAACGAGACGTCGTCGAACTGCTCCGCGCGCACGCCGACGAGCACGCCGAGCTGGGCGAAGAAGAAGCCGACCAGGAAGAGCGCGAGCAGCAGCACGAAGGGGTGCTCGATGGGGATGCCGACCAGGATCGCCGAGGCGGTGAACGTGAGCAGCGCGACGAGCATCCCGCGCAGGAACCCGCCGAAGGAGAACGCGAGCAGGAGCTCCAGGGGCGAGGAGGGCGAGGAGAGCTGGTCGTCGATCGCGCGCTGGAACTTCTGCTGGAGGATGCTCGAGGAGTTGTTCGAGAACGCGTTGGTCGCCCAGGCCATCATGATCAGGCCGGGCACGACGAAGACGACGTAGTCGAAGCCCTCGAGCTCCTTGATCCGCGAGCCGAGCGCGGCGCCGAAGACGCTGATGTAGAGGAACGTCTCGAGCAGCGGCGCCCCGACGGTCTGGCGCTTGATCTTCCAGAACCGGCTGACCTCCCGCCGCAGGAGGGAGAAGAACCGGATCTGCGCGGCGCTCACGAGGAGATCTCCGCCATGCTCGCCCGGGAGAGCTCCTTGCGCCCGACGAGCTCGAGGTAGGCGTCCTCGAGCGACGAGACCCCGTAGGTCCGCGCGAGCTCCGGGCTCGTCCCCTCGGCGACGATCTCGCCGCCGTTGATGAAGGCGATGCGGCTGCAGAGCTGCTCCGCCTCCTCGAGGTAGTGCGTCGTCAGGAGGATCGTCGTGCCCTCCTGGTTGATGCGCTGGACGTACTGCCAGAGCTCGAGGCGCAGCTCGACGTCGACGCCGGCGGTCGGCTCGTCGAGGATCAGGAGCTCGGGGCGGTGCATGAGCGCGCGGGCGAGGATCAGCCGGCGCTTCATGCCGCCCGAGAGCGTGCGGGTGCGCTCCTTGCGCTTCGCGGTGAGGCTGAACGCGTCGAGCAGCTCCGCCGCGCGCTCCTTGCGCTCCTTCTTGGGCATCCCGAAGTAGCCGCCGTGGAAGTCGAGCGTCTCCTCGAGCGTGAGGAAGTGGTCGAGGTTCAGGTCCTGCGGCGCGAGGCCGACGAGCTGGCGGGCCTTGCCGTAGTGGTCGATCGCGTCGTGGCCGAAGACCTCGATCGCGCCCGAGCTCGGGGAGGCGAGGCCGGTCGTGCAGTGGATCAGCGTCGACTTCCCCGCGCCGTTCGGGCCGAGCAGGCCGAAGAACTCGCCGGGCTCGATCGTCAGCGAGACGCCCTTCAGGGCCTCGGGGCCGGTCGGGTACTGCTTGCGGAGTTCGGTGATCTGCAGCGCTGCGGTCATGCACACGTTCTAGTGGCTCGACTGTGGCCGACGTCAAGGAGTTAGCCTCGGCGGCGTGGCCGAGAGCTACACGGACGCCCCGCTGCTCACCCCGCGCTTCGACGCGGCGCTGGCCTACGCGCTCGCCCACCACGCGCGGCAGCTGCGCAAGGGGACCCCGGTGCCGTACGCGGCGCACCTCCTCGCGTGCGCGTCGCTCGTGCTCGAGATGGAGGGCGACGAGGACGAGGCGATCGGCGCGCTCCTGCACGACGTCGTCGAGGACGGCGGCGGGCCCGAGGCGCTCACGGACATCGCGGCGCGCTTCGGGGAGGGCGTCGCGGCGATCGTGCTCTCGAACTCCGACCGGGTCGAGCAGGAGGAGGAGCCCGAGGGCGATCGGTCCTCCTGGTACCACCGCAAGCGCGCCTACGTCGACGCGTTCGCCGAGAAGTCGCCGGCGGCGCTGCGCGTCTCGCTCGCGGACAAGCTCCACAACGGGCGCTCGATCCTCCTCGACTACCGCACGCACGGCGACGCGCTCTGGGCGCGCTTCAAGCAGCGCCAGGGCATCGCGACGCGCATCTACTACCGGGAGCTCGCGCTGGCCTTCGAGCGCGAGGAGCACCGCATGGGCGCCGCCGCGCAGCCCTACGTGGGCGAGCTGCGCCGGGTCGTCGACGCGATCACGGCGCTCGCCGAGGAGCACCAGGGCCCGGACTCGCGGGCGCGCTTCCCCACCTGAGTCAGCTGCCGTTGCGGCACAGGCAGACGACGCGGTCGCCCGCCCGGAGCGTCGCGACGTCGGCGGCGTCGAAGCGGTGCGGGGTGCCGTCGCGGACGATCGCGAGGATCGGCGCGCCGTCCGCGGCCTCGGCGTGCGACATGCCCTCGCGCTCCACCTCGTGCTCGACGAGCTCGAGGCCGTCGCCGCTCACGAGGAGGTCCTCGAGCACGCGGACGACGTCGGGCTCTCGCGTCGCCGCGCCGAGCAGGCGGCCCGCGGCGCCCGCGGAGGTGATGACGGTGTCGGCGCCGCCCTGCTTGAGCAGGTGGGCGTTCTCGGCCTCGCGGACGGCGGCGGCGACGCGCGCCTTCGCGTTCAGCTCCCGCACCGTGAGCGTCATGAGCACCGCGGCGTCGTCGCGGTCCGGGGCGATGATCACCGCCTTCGCGTCCTCGACGCCCGCTTCGCGAAGGACGTCGGTGCGGGTCGCGTCGCCGTCGACGACCGCGAAGCCCTGCGCGACCGCCCGGGAGCGGGCGCGGTCCTCCATCTCGATGACGATGATCTCGTCCTTCGGGACCCCGCGTGCGACGAGCTCGTGCGCGGCCGCCCGGCCCTTCGTGCCGAAGCCGATGATCACGGTGTGGTCGGACAACTTGGACCTCCAACGGGCCAGGCGGTAGGCGATGCGGGTGCGCTCCGCGAGGAGCTCGAGCGTCGTGCCGACGAGCACGATCAGGAAGAGGACGCGGCACGGCGTGACGAGGACGGTGGAGAGCAGGCGCGCGCCGTCGCTCTCGGGCCGGATGTCGCCGTAGCCCGTCGTGGTGACCGTGACCGTCGCGTAGTAGAAGGCGTCGAGAAGCGAGACGCCGTCCTCCTTCGCGTCGACGTAGCCGTCGCGGTCGAGCCAGGTGAGGACCGCCACGAAGCAGACGAGGAGGATCGCGAGCGCGAGCCGCTGCAGGATGCGGATGCCCGGGGAGGGCTGGCTGCCGCCGGGCAGCTCGACCGCCACGGGCTCGCGCGGCGGAGCGGGGATGAGGGGCGCGGGCTGGGGCACGGACGCCGCGACCCTACCCGCGAGGCCGGTGGGAAGGGCTCGGTGCGCCGGGTAGGCCTCCGGCATGGCCAACGACCTGAACGGCAAGACCATCGCGATCCTCGCTGCGGACGGCGTGGAGCAGGTGGAGCTCGAGCGCCCGCGCGCGGCGGTGGAGGCCGCGGGCGCCACCGCGGTGCTCCTCTCCCTCGAGGAGGGTGAGATCCAGGCGATGAACGGCGACATCGAGCCGGGCGACAGGGTGCCGGTCGACCGCGTCGTCGCGGGCGCCTCGGCCGAGGACTTCGACGGGCTGCTCCTCCCGGGCGGCACCGTGAACCCCGACAGGCTGCGGGTGGACGACGACGCGATCGCCTTCGTGAAGGCGTTCGCCGCGGCGGGCAAGCCGATCGCCGCGATCTGCCACGGGCCGTGGACGCTCGTGGAGGCCGGCCTGGTGAAGGGGAGGACGCTCACGTCCTTCGGGTCGATCCGGACGGACATCGAGAACGCGGGCGGCACGCACGTCGACGAGGAGGTCCACACCTCCGACGGGATCACCACGAGCCGCAACCCGGGCGACCTCGACGCGTTCTGCGCGCGCATCGTGGAAGAGTTCGCCGCCGCCTGACGCGGCGCGCCGTTGGTGCTCCTCGTAGGCTGGAGTGATGTCCACTCCTCCCGGCCAGCGCAGCGTCAAGATCCCGAACGACGAGCGGCTCGGATGGTCGTCGGACCGTCCGCGGGACGACAACCGCCCGCCGCGCCCCGCGGACATCTCGGTGCGCGGCCGCGTGCTGTCCCCGTCGGACCGCCTGCGCTACTCGCCGGGCAGCCTGCTGCTGATCGTCTCGCCCTCCCGCACGGAGCGCGACAAGTTCGCCGACCGCCTGATCGAGGACCGCTCGGCCTTCTTCTCGCTCGGGAAGGTCCGCACGCTCATCGAGGGCCGCGTCCCCGAGGACGTCCTCGACGAGAAGGCCGCCGAGCTCCTGCAGGCCGCCGTGAAGAAGCGCCTGGGCTCCGGGGAGACCGTCGTGGTCGCGCTCGAGACGCTCGGCGCCGAGGAGCGTGAGCTCTACGTGCGGCCCGCCGCGCTGCTCAAGCGCCCGCGCCACCTGATCCTGATCGAGGGCAGCAAGGACTCCGTGGCCGAGGAGGATCGCGCGCCGCTCAACGAGCTCCGCCGCGCGCTCGACGCGGGCGACCTGGGCGCCGAGGGCATCCAGACCTCCCTGCGCCTGGGCGGCGCCACCGTCGGCGAAGTGAAGAAGGTCCTGTTCCGCCCGCCGCCGCGCGACGACGACTGACACCGCTGCACCTGGCGCTTCGGCGCTCCCAGCCTTCTGACCCGAACCGCCGTCCGCTGCGAAGGGGGTTCCAGGAAGTCAACGGAGACAAGGAGCCGCATGAAGCGCATCAACATGTCCAGCGTGTCGACGGGCATCGCCGTCACCTCGCTGTTCGTCGCCCTGGGCGGGCCGGCCCAGGCCGCCTCGCTCATCACGGGCGCGCAGATCAAGGACAGCACCATCACGGGTGCCGACGTCCGGAACAACGGCCTCACCGGGGCCGACATCAAGGACATCAGGGGCGGCGACATCAAGAACGGGTCGCTGACCGCTGCAGACTTCAGGAACGGCTCGGTCCCCGGGCCGAACCAGGGCCCGGCCGGCCCGGTCGGCTCGGCCGGCCCGCAGGGCGTCAAGGGCGACGCGGGTGCGAAGGGCGATACGGGCGCCAAGGGCGATACGGGCGCCAAGGGCGACACGGGCGCGACGGGTCCCATCGGCTCGGACGGTGCCCGCTGGTTGCTCGTCGACCGGAACGGCGCCATCGAGGCGCAGTCCGGCGGCTTCCGCATCGCCAACGCCTACCCGGCCGGGTCGGCGGGCGAGGCCAACGTCTACATCGAGACAGGCGACGCGGACCTCTCCGACAACGGCATCGTCGCGTCGGTCGCCCTCGCGAACCAGTACTCGCAGAAGGGCAACGGCGAGACCGGCACCCTGAACAACGGTCGCAACCCCGGGGCGGACAGCAACCCGGAGTTCTCCGGCGAGATCAGCGCCACCCGCTGCCTCATCGCCAACGTCGTGGCGTGCGCCCCGGCGGACACGGTCGCCAACGGCGGGGACGGCCTCACGGCCAACCGCGCGAACTACCTCGTGGTCAGCCCCCGGAACTCGGACGGCTCCTTCACGGGTACGACCGGCGCGGCGGGCCCCGGCGGCACGGCGCTCACGACGAACACGCACAAGCGGTTCTACGTGATCCTCACGGGTCCTCGGACCCCGATCGTCTCCGCGGCCAGGTAGCACCCCGAACCACCCGCAGCACCGCGAAGGCCCCGCTCCCGCGGGGCCTTCGTGCGCCCGGGCCGTCGACCTCGACGAGGCCGGCGGGCGCCTGCAGACGATCGGAGCGTCGGGGGCCGGGCAAGGGCGAGCGCATCCACGCGGTGCGCTCCCTCGGCGACCGCGGCGACGTCGCGACGTTCCCGGCGCGCAGGTCCTGCCCTTCGACGTGTCCGACGCCGCGGCGCCGAGGCGCGGCTTCACCGCCTTCCCGGACCTGGCGCCGAACGGCGGGGCCGCCCGGCGCCGGGGCGCTCCGGGCGACCACTACGTTGGAAGACAACGTGTCGACTTCCCCTGCCCCGGACACCGCCGCCCGCAGCCTCGCCCACTGGAGCGAAGCCGGCCGACGCGAGATGGAGGCCTTCTACGCGCTCGCGCGCCTGGACTACGAGCTCCTCGCCAAGGCGGTGGACTGGCGCGCCCTGCTGGAGGGGCGGACCTCGCTGCTCGACGTCGCCTGCGGCTCCGGCAAGTTCCCGGAGGCGCTGCGCCGGCACGCCGGCCTCGGCGGGGTCGCCGAGCTCCGCTACGACCTCCTCGACCCGAGCGCGTTCTCGCTGCAGGAGGCGGCGGCCGAGCTGCGGCCGCCGTTCGCCGAGGGCGTCCGCTACGAGTCGACCCTGGAGGACCTCGCGCCCCTCGCCGGCCCGTGGGACGTCGTGTGGGCGACCCACGCGCTCTACGCGCTGGAGCCCGCGAAGCTCCCCGCCGCCGTCGAGCGCTACCGGGCCGCGATCGCGCCCGGCGGCGTCGCGTTCCTCGCGCAGGGTGCGGCGGACGGCCACTACCTGAAGGTCTACGCCGCGTTCCTCGAGGGCGTGCGCGGGGGCGAGGGCACGCAGTACGTCAGCTCGGACGACCTCATCGCCGAGATGCGCGCCCAGGGCACCGAGCCGGAGGTGCGGCGGATCGCCTACGACCACGTCGTGAAGGCCGCGGACACCGCGGTGCTCGAGGGCTACCTCCAGCGCTGCGTCTTCGACGACACCGTCCCGCTCGCCCAGCTGCTCGAGGCGCCCGTCCTCGGCGCGTACCTCGAGCGCCAGCGCGACGGCGACGTGTACCGCTTCCACCAGGAAGTCGACTGCGTCGTCCTCTCCCCGGAAGGAGGGTCGGTCCGATGGACAGCCGCATCCTGAGTGCGAGAGCCGCCAAGCAGTCCGGCGTCGACGAGCGGTGGGCCGAGGGCAACGAGGCCTGGTGGGACTGGTACCTGTCGCTCGCCGCGGACGACGGCCCGCCGGCCGAGCTCGTGGAGCTCGCGCCACCCGCGCCCGTCGCGCTGCCGAGCCTCGAGGCGCTCCGCGAGGAGCTCGCCACGCCGTACGCGCTCTCCGACGCGGAGGCCGAGCAGTTCCGCGCGGAGGGCTACCTGAAGGTCAAGGACGTCCTGAGCCCCGGGGCGCTCGCGCTCGCGCGGGTCGAGGTCGAGCGGCTCGCCGCCGCCGGCGACGGCCCGGGCACTTCGGGCTTCCTGTCGCTCGACATGATGTGGCAGGGCGACTCGGAGGTCCTCCGGCTCTTCGCGCTCTCCCCGCGCATCGGCCGCCTCGCCGCGGACCTCCTCGGCGTCGCCGACACCCGGATCTACCACGACAACGTCCTCTCGAAGACCCCGGGCTGCGGCCGCACGCCGTGGCACTTCGACGCGCACCACTTCCCGATCGCCTCGCGCGACATCGTCACGAGCTGGATCCCGCTGCAGGAGATCCCGGAGCCCATGGGGCCGCTCGCCTTCGCCGCCGGGATCGACACCTGGACCCTCGCCGAGGAGGTCGACTTCAACGCGAAGGACTCCTCCTACGACGCCGGGGTGGCCGAGGCGTTCAAGGCCGCCGGCGTCCGCGTGGACGACTCGCCCTTCGCCCTCGGCGAGGTGAGCTTCCACCACGCGTGGTGCTTCCACTACGCCCGCGGCAACGCGACCAACCGATCGCGGCAGGTCATGGCCACGACGTACTTCGCGGACGGCGCGAAGCTCGTCGACAACCCGACGATGGTCTCCGGGGACTTCGAGAAGTTCCTGCCCGGCGCACGGCCCGGCGCGGTCATCGACACGCCGCTCAACCCGATCGTCTCGCGCTGATGGCGGCCGAGGTCGCCCCGCCCGCCGCCGGTGTCGCCTACTGGCGGGAGCGGGCGCGTGCGCTCGGGGAGCGCGCGGTCATCGGCACGACCCACGACGGCGAGTTCGACGACGTCACCGCGGGCCACCGGGCGATCCTGCTGCCGGAGCTCGCGGCGCTGCTGCCGCTCGCACCGAACGGGCCGCGGCGGACGCTCCTCGACCTGGGCTGCGGCTCCGGCCGCCTGACGGGTGACCT